>NZ_JAQRFJ010000030.1:0-44089 GCF_028599065.1 Xenorhabdus sp. PR6a
CCCCTCACCGTTTTCGTCATACGCTGGCGACCGAGCTGATGAAAGCACCGGACCGGAATTTACAGTTGGTCAGATGTTTGCTTGGACACCGTAGTCTGGTGACCACGATGGAGTATATTGATATCGATATGGACATCGCAGGTAAAACGCTGGAAAGTGAGCTGGCGTTTTATCTGGATCTTTCTGTATAAAGATACAGGAACGTAAAAAATAGGGCGTTCATCTGTTACAGAGAATGAGCCGCCCTGTGTCAAAGACAGCAAGGAAAAACGTTTAATGTTTGATCCCGTATCCAGTGAAGCCTTCCCCTTACTTGACATCAGAATCAATTACTGAAATCATTACCCCTGAACAAGAAAAAGGCGCTTGCTGATGCAGGCACCCTGTATTCTTGATTGGCGGTGTTAATACACCAAATACATGCAAAATAGGACCACCAATTGCTTAACATTTTCTTAACGGCCCTAATGCTAACTCACCTGTTAAGTCATTGAAAATCTTCAACAAACGAGTTTTAAAATTGGTGCCCGGACTCGGAATCGAACCAAGGACACGGGGATTTTCAATCCCCTGCTCTACCGACTGAGCTATCCGGGCTAACGGGGCGCATTAAACCGTATTCAGCTCAATCCGTCAAACACTTTCTGCGAAAAAACCCTGACAATTGATTATTTGCTGTGTTTTTATACCGGTTTAGTGTAATTATTCAGCTTGAGCTGCTTTTTATTAACTTAATGCCCCATTTTTTCGGCATTTTGCGATGGTTAGAATATCTTGAGCCAGCAATTTTGCGGTAATCACATCTTCAAGCTCTCTTTTTACTAAAAGCTTACTGAGGCACCCCTCAAGGATAAGTTCCATCTGTTTGGCGACTTGCTGACTGTCGTCAATATCAAGTTGTTGCAATAATTCTTCTGTGTAATGAAAAGAGTGCTGTTTTTGCAATTCTGCTAATTGGTGGATGGGGTGGTCAACATCAGGAAAAGCGTTGCAAGCAGCAATAAACAGACAGCCCGGATAACGCTGTTCTTGAACTTTTTCCTTGAGGGCATCATAGCGTGCCATTAATTTTTGCTCAGGGCTTAAGGTGTCATCTAACAGGATTTGGCGCTGCCAGATTTCAATTTGCTGACTGTGGTAGCGCAGGCAATCGTAGAGCAGGGCTTCGCGGTCAGGCCAAAAGTGTTTGATATGGCGGGTATCAATATCGAGAGAAGCTAAAAGTGTCTCCAGGGTTGCTGACAGGCCGTGTTGTTCCAATAAGTTCAGAACATGGTTAATCACATATTCTCGTTGCACGGTGGCTCTCCTTCCCAATTATTTTTGTTGTAGATGTTGTACATGCCGGTTAAAACGTTGAGCGTCCATGAATCCATTGACTCGCGAATCGGTGAGCTCTTTACCCTTCTCGAAAAACAAGAGAGTGGGAAGCCCCATCACGTTCAGTTGTTGTAATAATTCTTTTTGTTTTGGGGTGTTATCCGTGACATCTGCCTGTAACAAGAGGAATTGGCTCAATTGTGCCTGTACTTGTGGATCACGGAAAGTATATTTTTCAAACTCTTTGCAGGCGACACACCAGTCAGCATACAGATCCAACATAATCGGTTGATGGCGGTTTTCAGCTAAAATTTGACTTAATTGTTGCCAGTCAGTGACTTGTTGAAAGTGCAACGTGGCTTTTTGCTGTTCTGCCGCAGGATCTCCCCAGATCCCATCTTGTAAAGGACGTGAAGCGATGAAAGCCAAAACCAGCAAAATGACTTGTAAAGTTCGCACCCAGCCGTTTTTGCTGTTTAACGTTAATGCGAATGCCCAAATCAGGAAAGATACGGCTAATAGGCTCCACAATCTTATGCCCCATGTGTCGCCAAGCACCCGTTCCAGCAGGAAGACCGGCAAAGCCAAGATAATGAACCCGAAGGCTTCCTTGACGTACTGCATCCAAGGGCCACTGCGTGGCAGAAGTTTGTGCCCAAATAATGTGACGGCGATAAGCGGCAAGCCCATTCCCAATGCGTAGAGATATAGCGTCAAACCACCGACCAGGGTATTACCGCTTTGGGCGATATACAGCAAGATAGCACTGAGCGGTGCGGTAGTGCAGGGAGAGGCGATCAACCCTGCTAAGGCCCCCATAATAAATACACCAAGGTAAGAGCCGCTTTGTTGCCGGTTGCTCCAATCTACCAGACGGGTCTGGGCGGAAGAGGGAAGCTGTAAGTTATAGAGTCCAAACATGGATAAGGCGAGCAAAATAAACAGGAGTGACAGCCCGACGAGAATGTAAGGATTTTGCAGGGCAGCCTGAAATTGTAAGCCGGCCGCCGCAACGACTAAACCCAGCAGCGTGTAAGTGAGCGCCATTCCCTGAACATAACTCATCGCGAGCCAAAAAATTCGTTTCAGGCTTTCAGGGCGTTTTTGACCCAAAATAATGCTGGAGATCAGCGGGTACATCGGCAGGATGCAGGGGGTGAAAGCGATACCCATGCCAATCAACAGCGCCCAGAGTGGCGAAAAGGGAACGTCATGGGCATTGGAGGACGTATCTCCCTGTTGCTTGACGAAATCGGCTGATGGTGCGGTTTCATCACGGGGTTGAGTGGTAGCAACCACAGCTTGCAGGGGCACGTTTAAGGTTTCAGGGGGATAACAATAACCCGCTTCTGCGCATCCTTGATAGGTGACTTGGAGAGCGCCATCATTGGTCGCAGATAAGATAGAGGCATTAATCCGCGCCGATTGAAAATAGACTTCGGTCTTACCAAAAAACTCATCTTCATGATCTGCGCCTTTGGCATAGGTAATTTCACCCAATGAGGCTTCTTGATTGGGAACGATACTGAACTGTTTTCGATAGAGGTAATAACCGGGTTTGATATCCCAGTTCAACGTGAGTTGATTTCCTTGTTGCTGAAAATCAAACATAAATGCCTGATCAGCAGGAAGGTAGAGACTTTTCCCTGGTTGCTCAAACAGTGCGCTGGCTTTGCTGGCAGACAGCGCGATACCGCTAAACAGTAGAAACAACATGAGAATACGTTTCATCATAAGATAATCTTTAACCTGTCCGTATCGTGGGTTTGATTTGTGAAATTTATCAGAGCCTGCACTATAACCGATGAGTCCCATGGCAGAAAGTCACTTGTCTAATATTAAGACAACATGGGTTTTTTGACAGAAAAGAGGGATAAAGAAGAGATTTCAGGGGCTGGTACGCCCCTGAATAATGATGTCAAACCATTTGGTAAAGTTACAAGATAATGCCACCAAATAAGAAACCAAAGGTGACAGCCAATGCAACGGCGATGGTGCCCGGAATAAAGAAGGGGTGATTGAAAACAAAACGCCCGATGCGGGTGGTTCCGGTATCATCCATCTGTACGGCGGCAACCAGTGTCGGATACGTTGGCAGGATAAACAAACCAGACACCGCAGAGAACGACGCGATCGCCGTTAATGGGGTGACATGCAGTGCCAGCGCCATTGGCATCAGAGCCTTAGCGGTTGCGGCTTGTGAGTAGAGCAGCGCTGAACAGAAGAAGAAAATAACCGCCAGCAGCCACGGTTGGGCATGAATCAAACTTCCCGCTGTTTCTTTGATCCAATCCAGATTGGCCTGAACAAACGTATCTCCCAGCCATGCCACGCCCAAAATACAGATACATGCACTCATCCCTGCTTTAAACGTGCTGGAGTTCAGGATGGCATCGGTATCGACGGAGCAAATCAGGGTGGTGAGCGTGGCGACACTGAGCATGATGATCAAAATCGCATTGGTGGTGTTCATCAGCGGTTTTTCAACCAGACCGACACTTGGGCTATTGATAATCGCATAAATGACAACCCCAACAACCCCCAGCAGGAACAACAGGACAGCGCGTTTTGCTTTGGGTTTGATTTGAATCTGACTGGCACCGCGCATTTCTATCAAGCCATCTTCAAGGCGTTTTTGATAAACCGGGTCATTCGACAGTTTAGAATCAAAAAGCCATGAAACAATGAATGACATGAGGATAATGGCACAGAATGTTGCCGGCAGGAGTACCATCAACAGGTGGATATAGCTGATGCCCTCTCCCTCCATAATGGACGCCATATAAACCACGGCCGCGGAAATAGGCGAGGCGGTGATCCCGATCTGAGCCGCGACAACGGCAGTGGAGAGCGGACGGCACGGTTTTATGCCTTGCTCTTTGGCGACTTCGGCAATCACCGGCAAGGTTGCCAGTGAGATGTTTCCCGTCCCTGCAAATAGTGTCAGGAAATAGGTGACGATAGGTGCAAGGATGGTGATGTACTTGGGATTCCTGCGCAGTAATTTTTCAGTTTGCTGAACGAGATAATCGAGTCCGCCAGCCACTTGCATGGCGGATATCGCAGCAATGACCGCCATGATAATTGAGATAACGTCAAATGGAATACTACCCGGTTTAACACCGATGGCGGCGAGGGCGAAAACCCCAATCCCACCAGCAAAACCAATACCTATTCCCCCTAATCGGGCCCCTAGGAAAATGGCCAGCAGAACAATAATCAATTCTACGGCTAACATGTTAAATACTCCTTCATTTATTTAGTTTTATGAAAATCTATGGTTAATACTTTGTGTTTGCTACAAATTAAAAAGGCACGCTTCCGGTTGGAATAGCGTGCCTTAATAATTAAGACGAATTCGTTATTATAATCATTAATCAGTCATCAAAACGTTTTGCTTTATAAGCCGGATGTTTTAGGTTCTCAACGGAGAAAATATCATCTAATTCAACTTCGGTCAGTAAACCGCGCTCAAGCACGACTTCACGGACGCTTTTGCCGGTTTCAGCACAGATCTTGCCCACGATATCGCCATTGTGATGGCCAATGAATGGGTTCAGATAAGTGACGATCCCAATAGAGTTGAAGACGAAACTTTCACAAACTTCTCGATTAGCCGTAATGCCATTGATACATTTTTCAACCAGATTACGGCAGGCATTGTTCAGAATAGACATCGATTCAAACATCGCCTGTCCAATCGCCGGTTCCATCACGTTAAGCTGCAACTGACCCGCTTCTGCCGCCATCGTGATGCAGGTATCGTTACCAATGACTTTGAAGCAAACTTGGTTAACAACTTCTGGTACAACGGGGTTAACCTTCGCTGGCATAATGGAAGAACCCGCCTGTAATTCTGGCAGATTGATTTCATTCAGACCAGCGCGAGGGCCGGAAGAGAGCAGACGCAAGTCATTACAAATCTTGGACATCTTGACCGCCAGACGCTTCAACGCACTGTGAACCATAACGTAAGCTCCGCAGTCAGACGTGGCTTCTATCAAATCTTCTGCGGGTTGGCAAGGTAAACCGGTCACTTCGGCCAATTTTTCAACCACCAGCTTTTGGTAACCCGGTGCCGTATTCAAGCCAGTACCGATAGCGGTAGCGCCAAGGTTCACTTCCAACAGTAGTTCTGCGGTGCGGGTGATGTTTTTGATCTCTTCTTTCAACAGCACGGAAAACGCACGGAATTCTTGGCCCAGAGTCATGGGAACCGCATCTTGTAGCTGGGTACGACCCATTTTTAGAATATCATCGAATTCAACGCCTTTTCTGTCGAAGCCCTCTTTCAGCAACTCAATGGAATCAATTAAGTGCATCAGGGAGTTATAAACAGCAATACGGAAGCCGGTAGGATAAGCATCATTGGTGGACTGGCTTTTGTTCAGGTGATCATTCGGGTTCAGGTACTCATATTCACCTTTTTGATGTCCCATCAATTCCAGGCCGATATTTGCCAGTACCTCATTGGTATTCATGTTCAGCGAGGTCCCTGCGCCACCCTGAAAGACATCAACAGGGAATTGATCCATACATTTGCCTTTATTGAGGACTTCATCACAGGCTTTGACAATAATATCCGCTACTTTGCCGGAAATAGTATGGAGTTCTTTGTTTGCCAGTGCCGCGGCTTTCTTCACCATTACCATGCCTCGGATGAATTCGGGCACATCATTGATAGTACGGTCACTGATATAAAAGTTTTCAATCGCACGCAGAGTGTGAATACCGTAGTAGGCTTCAGCAGGAACTTCTCGTTTACCTAACAGGTCTTCTTCGATACGAATGTTGTTTGACATGAGAACCTTCTTAAATTAGATACGTGTTTTTTACTGTTTATTCGTGTTTTTGTTGAGAAATAATGTTGCCGACAACAATTTCCCTGATATTAGATACTTATCATGAAATTGCTGGCGCGATCATATGTGGATTTGTGAGAAATGCCTTGAACCTGGATCACTTTATAGTGCTATTTTATTGATGAAATAACATATGTGTGACTAAGGTCACGATTACGGCAGGAAAAAGTTAAGTATCCGAAGTATTGAAAACGACCACGGTTATCCCCACATGGGTTATCTGACACCCTATTATGTGTTACACATAGGGTGAACTCTCAATAATAATGAATGAAAGGAGAACCACGTGCGTTGGCTCCCGCTTATCCTTATCTGCCTTCTGGTTTACATCGAGTCTGTCCTGTTTGTTCGAATTGCCTCGGCAGTTGGGGTTTTGTTGACTCTGCTGTTGGTGATTCTTACCTCTTGTCTTGGTGTCTCTCTGGTGCGTAATCAAGGCATCAAGAATTTTATGGCTATGCAGCAAAAACTTGCAGCCGGTGAGAGCCCTGCCGAAGAGGCGGTCAAAAGTGTTTCTCTGGTTATCGCTGGATTTTTGCTGATACTGCCCGGTTTCTTCACCGATTTTCTCGGATTACTGCTGTTATTACCCCCCGTACAAAAACGCCTGACCGCGAAGCTATTGCCTCATATTAAGCTTTACCGCCCGAATACGTTTTATGGTTCCGGTCATCATGGCAGCGGTCATGGTCAGAATGGGCAGACGTTTGAGGGGGAATATGAGCGCCGGCAAGATGATCCCGCTTATACATTAGATGACCAAAAATCCGCGAAACAAAAAAATCATGGTGAACCTGACCGTCAGCACCCTAAGAAATGATGACCGCTGCGTTGGCTGAAATTTCCGTGGGTAAGAAAAAAGTAAAATATTTTTTGTTGCCCACCCTTGAAGTCATGATCCCAAGCCCCAATTTGTAGCTTCATGGTACTGGTTCTGTTGGGTTCTGGTATCAATCCTCTTACCTGATATGGACTTTATTTATAGGAGATCTATCAATGAACATTCGTCCATTACATGACCGCGTTATCGTCGAGCGTACCGAAGTTGAATCAAAATCCGCCGGCGGAATTGTTCTGACGGGCTCTGCTGCGGGCAAATCTACCCGTGGGAAAATTCTGGCAGTCGGCAATGGTCGCATCCTCGAAAGTGGGGAAGTGAAGGCGCTGGACGTAAAAGTGGGTGATACCGTCATTTTTAATGAAGGTTACGGCGTGAAAACAGAAAAGATCGATAACAAAGAAGTGTTGATCATGTCTGAAAGCGACATTCTGGCAATTGTTGAAGCGTAATTGAGAATCTTATTACGCTGAGATCTTCTTAATAATTGAACGAATTTAAAGGAAAGACACAATGGCAGCTAAAGACGTAAAATTTGGTAATGATGCTCGCAGCAAAATGCTACGCGGTGTGAATGTATTGGCTGATGCAGTTAAAGTGACCCTGGGTCCTAAAGGCCGTAACGTTGTTTTGGATAAATCTTTCGGTGCGCCTGTCATCACTAAAGACGGCGTATCTGTAGCACGTGAAATCGAATTGGAAGACAAATTCGAAAACATGGGTGCTCAGATGGTTAAAGAAGTCGCCTCTAAAGCCAACGATGCTGCGGGCGATGGTACTACGACAGCAACCGTGCTGGCTCACGCTATCGTCACCGAAGGTCTGAAAGCTGTTGCTGCCGGCATGAACCCAATGGATCTGAAACGCGGTATCGATAAAGCTGTGGTTGCAGCAGTCGACGAGCTGAAAAAACTGTCCGTACCTTGCTCTGATTCCACTGCTATTGCGCAGGTTGGTACTATCTCTGCAAACTCCGACGAAACAGTAGGCAAACTGATCGCACAAGCGATGGACAAAGTCGGCAAAGAAGGTGTTATCACCGTTGAAGAAGGGACTGGCCTGGAAGACGAGCTGGATGTTGTTGAAGGTATGCAGTTCGACCGTGGTTACCTGTCTCCTTATTTCATCAACAAACCAGAAGCCGGTTCTGTTGAACTGGAAAACCCATACATCCTGTTGGTTGATAAGAAAATTTCTAACATCCGTGAACTGTTGCCAGTTCTGGAAGGTGTAGCTAAAGCAAGCAAACCTTTGGTTATTATTGCAGAAGATGTTGAAGGCGAAGCGCTGGCAACGCTGGTTGTTAACAACATGCGTGGTATCGTGAAAGTGGCTGCGGTTAAAGCACCGGGCTTCGGTGATCGCCGTAAAGCGATGCTGCAAGATATCGCGACTCTGACCAATGGTACGGTTATCTCTGAAGAGATTGGTCTGGAGCTGGAAAAAGCGACGCTGGAAGATCTGGGTCAAGCGAAACGTATCGTTATCAACAAAGACACCACAACGATCATCGATGGCGTTGGTGAAGAGGGTGCAATTGCTGCACGTGTGACTCAAATCCGTCAGCAAATCGAAGAATCAACTTCTGACTATGACCGTGAAAAACTGCAAGAGCGTGTTGCTAAACTGGCAGGCGGTGTTGCTGTCATCAAAGTGGGTGCCGCAACTGAAGTTGAAATGAAAGAAAAACGCGCTCGCGTTGATGATGCACTGCACGCAACGCGTGCGGCGGTAGAAGAAGGTGTTGTTGCGGGTGGTGGTGTTGCTCTGGTTCGTGTTGCCAGCGCTATTTCTAGCCTGACGGGTGATAACGAAGATCAGAACGTCGGTATCCGCGTTGCACTGCGTGCAATGGAAGCGCCAATGCGTCAGATCGTAGACAACGCCGGTGAAGAGCCATCTGTGGTTGTCAACAACGTGAAAGCGGGTAAAGACAACTACGGTTATAACGCGGCAACGGAACAGTACGGCGATATGATCGACATGGGTATTCTGGACCCAACTAAAGTCACCCGTTCTGCACTGCAATTCGCAGCTTCTATCGCTGGCCTGATGATCACCACTGAAGCGATGGTGACTGACCTGCCTAAAGATGACAAAGCTGACTTAGGCGCAGCCGGTGGTATGGGCGGCATGGGTGGTATGGGCGGCATGATGTAATGCTGTTCATCCTGCTGATGGATTCTTCCATCCACTTAGGATAAGACTTTAAAGGCGAGCCGTTTTTTCTGCTCGCCTTTTTACGTTAATTAATGAGGGAAGTTATGCGGATTAAAATTTTGTTTGGTGCGTCAGTATTATTGTTGGCAGGGTGTACGACAACTCATCAATTAACTTCTGCTGGTGCCAATGTGCGTTTTGTCGATACGCAACCAAGCAGTGAATGCCAGCGGTTAGGGGAAGTGGTTGGGACACAATCCAACTGGCTCAATGGTGTTAGCAATGAGAGCAGCTCTATGCGTAGTGCCGGCAATGACTTACGCAATAAAGCGGCTGAAATGGGGGGGAATGTCATTTATGGCGTAAACAGCCCGTCCGCAGGATTATTGGCGAGTTTTGTTCCCCTCGACAGCAAAATGGTGGGTCAGGTTTATAAGTGTCCCTAAGCATTAACGATCTAAAATCGATAGGGCTAGTGAGAAAGTGGTTTGGGCAACGCCCAGAAAGAATATTTCGAAACGTCAGTTACGTATGATTCAGCTTCTGTGCGCTGCCCATTCAGAAGAGCTTCAACGATGATATAGCGTCGGCTTAATCAGTGATTGGCATAGCATTAGTTTTGGGCTAGCCCTAAATCCAGAGGGGTTTTGCTGGGTTCTCCCCCAATTTCCCTTGTCAGGCTTGGAACCAGATAACCGGAGACTTTAGTCAATAACTCTCGCATGATAGCTTTCGCTTGTTCATCTTCCACAAGAAAATGGGCGGCACCTTGAACTTTATCCAGAACGTGAATGTAATAAGGCAAGATCCCCGCATCAAATAACGCATTGCTTAAGTCTGCCAGCGCATCGGCATGATCATTGACATCACGTAACATTACACTTTGATTCAGAAGCGTCACTCTGGCTTGTTTTAGCCGCATCATGCTTTCGCGAAACGCATCATCAATTTCATTTGCATGGTTGATATGGGTCACCATGATCACCTGTAAACGGGTTTGCGCTAAACGATTACACAGCGAAAGCGTGATTCTATCCGGGATCACAACCGGCAAACGGGTATGTATCCGCAACCGCTTAATGTGTGGAATGGATTCAATTTGACTGATTAACCAGTCCAGTTCATGATCCTTCGCCATTAACGGATCGCCACCAGAGAAGATAATTTCGTCAAGTTCAGGGTGTTGTTCAATATAATCCAGAGCAAGCTGCCAGTTTTTCTTGTTGCCTTTATTGTCCTCATAAGGGAAATGGCGGCGGAAACAATAGCGACAATTGACCGCACAGCCCCCTTTGACCAATAGCAGCGCCCGATTGCGATATTTGTGCAGCAGTCCGGGAACGACACTGCGCTGTTCATCCAGCGGATCAGTGGAAAAATCAGGGGACGTCACAAACTCTTCCCGTGAAGTCAGGACTTGTAATAGAAGAGGATCACGCGGATCGCCTTTTTTCATTCGTGTTACAAACGCTCTTGGCACACGCAGGGGAAACAGACGCTTTGCTTCATTGCCTTCTTTCAGCATCGCATGCGTATTTAACGACAATAGTTGCAACAACTCATTGGGATCAGTAATAACATCCGCAAGTTGTTTTAGCCAGACTTCTCTGGGAGGGTGAATATGGGTTATAATGTGTGCCATTTTTTTGGCTAAGCCATTTTGTTAAAAATTAGAGGATCTCCATGGCTACTTATAGTACCAATGAATTCCGTTCAGGTCTTAAAATCATGTTAGATGGCGAGCCGTGCGCTATTCTTGACAGTGAATTTGTTAAACCAGGTAAAGGGCAGGCATTTGCCCGTGTTCGTCTTCGTAAACTGATTTCTGGTAAACTGCTGGAAAAAACATTTAAATCAACAGATTCCGTTGAAAGTGCAGATGTCATGGATGTCAACCTGACTTATTTGTACAACGACGGTGAATTCTGGCATTTCATGAACAACGAAACTTTCGAGCAGTTAGCTGCGGATGCGAAAGCCGTTGGTGACAATGCAAAATGGCTGATCGATCAGGCAGAATGTATTCTGACACTGTGGGACGGCCGTCCTATTGCTGTCACGCCACCAAACTTTGTTGAACTGGAAATCGTGGATACCGATCCAGGTCTGAAAGGTGACACTGCGGGTACTGGCGGTAAACCTGCAACGTTGAGCACCGGTGCTGTGGTTAAAGTCCCTCTGTTTGTACAGATCGGCGAAGTTATCAAAGTTGATACTCGTTCTAACGAATACGTTTCTCGCGTGAAATAATCGCGTTTGTTATTTTAAAAAAATCGCAACCCCTTCGTCTAGGGGCTGCGGTTTTTTTGTTGCTAATTACCGATCACTAGCATTTATTGCGGCTATCAGAACGGATAGCTATAATCCCATTTCATCTCTTATCGTTATCCTGGACGACCCGGATAAACGCCATCTTATTGGGGACGGCCCCACTTATCATCATATAAAGGGAAAGACATGTCTTGGTTGATCCTTCTTATTGCAGGTTTGTTGGAAGTCGTGTGGGCAGTAGGCTTGAAATATACCCACGGTTTTTCACGTTTGATACCGAGTTTAATGACGATCAGCGCGATGGTTGTCAGCATGGGGTTACTCGCCTATGCCATGAAAAATCTGCCGGCAGGAACGGCCTATGCCGTGTGGACAGGGATTGGTGCGGTAGGTACAGCGATTTTCGGCATTATGGTACTGGGGGAATCTGCGAATTTTGCCCGAATATTGAGCCTCGGTTTGATTGTGGCAGGCATTATTGGCTTAAAGTTAGCCAATTGATTGCTGATAAATAAACCCAGCAGAGTTGCTGGGTTTATCATTATTTTTTTTCATAACGTGAAGGCCATATTTCTTCTGGCGAGCGTCCCAGCGCTGCTGCAATAAGACGCTCGCCTTTTGGCCAGTGTCGTTGCAGTGCATTGGCAAGCGTTGATGATGCCAGCCCTGCTGTCCGCGATACTTCTGACAGTGTTGTCCCACGCTTTTTCAACTCAGCAATGATGTCAGCAGAATGCCAGTCTTTTTTTTCCATCCTTAACTTCTCCGATTGTCTAACCATTTTATTTTCAATAAACATAAATTACTTTTCCGTAGACTATAAGTCACACATTTTAGCATAACTCCAGCTAAAACGTGACTTATAGTCCGTGGTCGGGTAAGTAACATGAATCGATACTTATCGGATGAAAAAATCGAACAACATCAAATCCCTTTTTGGTCAAAGAATTCGGTATCTCAGGAGAGAAGCTGGGATGTCACAAGAGGCTTTTGCCGATAAGTGTGGATTGGATCGCACTTATGTCAGTGGTATTGAGCGTGGAGTCAGAAACCCTACCTTGGAAATTATCAATGTGATAGCAAATGGATTGCAGATTGAACTCAATGAATTGTTTGATTTTGAGACAATACACCCTCCCCATTAAACTAATCTCTATATCTTCACCTTTTTTCTTTCAATGACAAAGTTGCAGCCAATAAAGCTGCGACTAGAAAATCATCTTCTTTGTCATTTGGCTTTAACATCAGGCTGATTTACCTGACAAGGTATTACAATATGTCACATTATTTTTGATCTTATGTCGTGCTGTGTTGATGGGGAACTGGTTAGTTTGAGCGAAATTTCCTCGCCCCTTGAGGCTGCCCTTCCGCTTCAAGCGCCAAAAAATAAATTAATAAAATCAGTAAGTTGTTTCACCAATATTTTTCAGCGCATTAATCACTAATTGCCAGAATTTTGCGTGATCTAATTTAACCGCAACTTGCGTATGGCAATCTTCAGGGGGAGGAAAACGGAAATCTGCCACCGTCATGCCGGTGGTTAACGCTCCCGTTAGCTCGATATCCACAGGCACTTTTTGGGTCGTCATAACATCAGGATCGATCACATAGGCCACCGCACAGGGATCATGTACGGGGGGATAGCCAAAGCCTTGATGCTCACGATACCTATCGCCATAAAATTTCAGCGCATCCAAAACGAATTGAGCCGGACGAGTCTTAATCTGGGCGATGGCGTCGATAATATCAGGGGTTGCTTGCGCTTGATGAGTGAGATCTAAACCGACCATCGTCAGCAGCCATTTTTCGTTAAAAACAATGTGTGCCGCTTCCGGATCGATCACGATATTGAATTCTGCCACTGCGCTGCGGTTTCCTTTATGATATCCGCCTCCCATCAAGACGACTTCCTTCACACGCTCAACGATTTGTGGCGCTTTGCGTGCGGCCATAGCGATATTCGTCAACCCCGCAGTGGGCACCAATGTGACACTTTGGGGCGGATTTTCCATAATCACATCAATAATTAAATCAACGGCATGGCGGGCATCCAGCCTTATGTTAGGCTCAGGAAGAATGGTGCCATCCAAACCCGTTTCACCATGAATGTCTGGTGCCGTCTTGATTTCCCGCACAAGCGGGCGGTGGCAGCCTGCGGCGAAGGGAACGTTATGAATATTGGCGATGTGTGCAACGCAAAGGGCATTTTGGGTGACTTTATCCAGGGTTTGATTACCCACCACTGTTGTTACCGCCAACAATTCAATATTGGGATCTCCATGAGCAAGCAGGAGAGCAATGGCATCATCATGCCCAGGGTCGCAGTCAAGGATAATTTTCTTGGGTAGCATATTTATTCCTTTTTTCGGTACATATGTAAATATCTACCCTCAGAATAATTCACTAATAGAAAAAATTCCCCCTCAAGTTGTCACAAAATGAAAATACTCAGGTAACAATTTGTTAATAAATATTTTAATAATTGTGATTTGATTAACATGAAAGCAACAAATGGTTTGAGCATTTCAAGAACATATGATTCATATAGATACCAGAGATGAAGTGCAAGGATAGCGATTTTTATTAATTTATTAACTTATTAATATCCTGACTCTTTCATTGCTTTGTTAATACACCTGAATAACAAATGCTCATGGGGTATAACATGAATAATAATCTTGACTCATTAACATATTATGCAGTGACTAAAAAATATGATCTTCGTTTTCCAATGTTGACAGAGGATCTGGATGTTGATGTCGTTATCATTGGCGGCGGTTTTTCTGGTATCAATACGGCCTTAGAGTTGGCTGAAAAAGGCATCACGAATATTGCTGTCTTGGAAGGCCGAACGTTGGGATATGGCGGTACAGGCCGTAATGGTGGTCAGGTGATGACGGGAATTGGCCATGATCTGGATAAGATCAAACGCCATGTGGGTCCAAAAGGACTGGAAACCATATTTAAAATTAGCAGCTTGGGAGCGGGAATTATCCGTGATCGCATTGCCAAATATGATATTCAGGCCGACTTTTGCCAAGGCTATGCCTATCTTGGCATGAATTCACGGCATGATAAAACACTGCGTAGTTGGCTACCGGAATTTCGTGCGGCTTCTCCTGATGAAGAAATTGAGCTTTATACTGGCGCAGAGGTTAAAAAAGTCATTGGCTCAGATCGCTATACCAGCGCATTAAAACATATGGGCGGCGGACACGTTCACTCACTCAATTTGCTGTTGGGGGAAGCCAAGGCTGCCACTGAATATGGCGTCAAAATTTTTGAAAACAGTCAGGTTGTGGACGTAGAGTATGGCCCCAGGGTTACAGTACGCACAGCAACGGGGTCGGTGCGTGCCAGCAAAATGTTGTGGGCGTGCAATGGCTTTTTGGATGGGCTTGAACCGACGATTTATAGAAGGACCATCAATACCTATGCTTTTCAATTAATGACAGAAGAACTGTCAGACGATTTGATTGAAAGGATTAGTCCGATTCGTGGGGCATATGGTGATATTAGCCCTGTCATCGATTACTACCGTGTGACCAAAGAAAATCGCCTGCTATATGGCGGCGCGACACATTTTATTGAGTATATCCCTTCTGATTTAAAAGCATGGAACCGCAATCTCATGCTCAAAACCTTCCCTTATTTAAAAGAGGTGAAGATAGAGCTGGCATGGGGGGGACCATTATGTTGCAGCGCAAATCTGTTCCCGCAAATAGGCTCTCTGCCTAATCATAAAAATGTGTTCTATGTTCAAGGCTATTCGGGTTTTGGCGTAACGCCGAGCCACATCATTTGCAAAATTCTGGCTGAGGGGATGAGCGAAGGCTCAGAGCGCTATTCGCTACTTAGTTCGATTCCACACGCCAATATCATCGGGAAAGACAGACTGAGAAATGTCCTGCTCTCAGCCGGTAAGATTTGGCACCAAACTTCGGGTTATTGGAAAGGGCGTCGTTAATTTTTTTGAACAGTCACTATTAAAGGAAAAAGTCATGATAAAGCCATTACTGTTAGATAAAGCACTTCCTGAATTAATGCCGTTTGGCAGTGTTACCAACCTTGGTTCTATTGTGGTGGAAGGTGATCCGCAGGCAAGTGGAGTCATGATCCACGGCGAGCCAGCGGATAATCTGACATGCGGTATTTTTGCCTGCACCCAAGGCAAATTTAAAATGATCTATCCCTTTGATGAAATGGCAACGGTGCATGAGGGGGCCGTAAAACTGACCGATGTCAAAACCGGGGTGATGGTTGAATATCAGCAAGGTGACTCGTGGTTTGCGGCAAAGGGAACCGAAGTCTTGTGGGAAATCACCAGTGAGAGTTTCGTCAAACATTATATGGCTTGTGTTAATGGACAATTGTCTGATTAAGCAGAGGAAAAGAGGATGAGTGAAATTAATTTGTTGGCATCCGTTACCACTTTTTTGCAGCGTTCCCACGGTCATTATATTAATGGTGTCGCGGTGCCTGGTCAGGAAAATGAAACTTTTTCGGTCATTAATCCCGCTTCGGGTGAAGCGCTGGCAACGGTTAATCAAGGCGGAGAGTTCGAAATTAATCAGGCAATGCAGGCGGCATCAGCCGCTTTTCACGGCGTATGGACACAGACTTCTCCGGCAGAACGGGGAAATTGCCTGAACCGGCTGGCTGATCTATTGCAAAAAAATGGTGAGGAGTTGGCACAACTGGAAAGTTTATGCTCCGGTAAACCCATCCAATTATCCCGTATGCTGGACGTGGACGCATCCGCCGATTATTTACGCTATTTTGCCGGATGGTCGACCAAAATCACGGGTGAGACATTGAACGTTTCATTGCCATCGCTTAAAGGGGAAAAATATTCTGCATTTACTTACCGTGAGCCTATTGGCGTTGTCGTTGGTATTATTCCGTGGAACTTTTCCATCATGATTGCGATCTGGAAATTGGGCGCCGCACTGGCCTGTGGTTGTACGATCGTGCTTAAACCCAGTGAATATACTCCCTTAACCCTGCTTCGGGTCGCTGAACTGGCAAAAGAAGCGGGTATCCCGGATGGGGTGATCAATATCGTCAATGGTTCAGGTGCCCGCACAGGTTCTTCCCTGATTAATCATCCCCAATGTGCTAAAGTCACGTTTACTGGCTCCGTTCCGACAGGCATTAGCGTGGGGAAACTGGCGTTGGAACAGGGGCTAAAGCGTACAACGCTGGAGCTTGGCGGCAAAAACGCAGCCGCTTTTCTGTCTGATATGACCGTTGAAAAGATCGTGGATGGCATATTGGAAGCGGGATATCTGTATCAAGGGCAAATTTGTGCGGCTGCGGAACGTTTTTATATTCCATCCGTTCATATGGATGCAGTTTTAGCATTACTTTCTGAACGCTTATCTGCAATGAAAATGGGTTCTCCTCTTGATGAATCAACGGAAATGGGGCCATTGGCTAACAAAGCACATTACCAAAAGATTCTGTCACTGTTTGAAAAAGCGCGTCAGGAAGGCAGTGAAATTGTCTATGGCGGCCATGCCCTGAAAGGGCCGGGATTTTTTGTCGCCCCAACGATCATCAAAGCCAAGAGTGTTGAAGACACATTAATGAAAGAGGAGACTTTCGGGCCAATCGGGACTTTCCTCAGTTACGATGATGAGGAAGCGTTAATTAGCCTGATGAATGCGACGCCATTTGGTTTGTCTGCCAGTTTATGGACAAATAATCTGAGCAAAGCAATGCGCATGACTCCCCGCATTGAAGCCGGCATAGTTTGGATCAACATGCATACCTTCCTCGATCCGGCCGTTCCCTTTGGTGGCAGTAAATCTTCAGGGATGGGGCGTGAATTTGGCAGTGCCTTCATTGAACATTACACGGAGCTAAAATCGGTCATGATGCGTTATTGACAGGATGCGACAGTAAATGGGATGGAAAAGAATCGTTGTCATAAGAATGTCGTCATAAGTTCAAATAATTGTCATATGACACATCTATTCTATTATTCAGGCAACTCAATATGATGATTTTTCATCCTATTCCTCTGATTGCAAGGAAAATCCTATGTCGCGTCATTATGAAAAAAAACGGCTTGCTGCGGTGATCGCTGTATTGATATCAGGCGTTATTGCGCCCGCATGGGCTACTGGTGATGCCAATCACATCATAGAACAACCGCGTGCAGCACAAGGCAATATTACCGAATTTGGCGGTGCCCGCCGCCTCACTCAAGATCAAACGCAGGCGCTTAAGGCGGCGCTGAGCAACCATAAAGCCAAGAATGTGATCCTATTTATCGGTGATGGTATGGGTGATTCTGAAATTACCCTTGCCCGTAATTATGCCGAAGGTGCCGGTGGATTCTTTAAAGGGATCGATGCCCTGCCATTTACCGGGCAATATACCCACTACTCGTTAGATAAGAAAACGCACAAACCCAACTATGTTACAGACTCTGCGGCTTCCGCCACGGCTTGGGCTACGGGCGTTAAAACCTATAACGGGGCGTTGGGCATTGATGTTTTTGGCAAATCTCATCAATCTCTTTTGACGTTGGCGAAAAAGAACGGTAAAGCAACGGGAAATATCACCACGGCTGAAATTCAGGATGCCACACCCGCGGCTTTATATGCCCATGTGACGAACCGCAAGTGTTATGGCCCGGAAGAAACGTCGAAAATATGCGCCACGGATGCGTTAGAAAATGGTGGTAAAGGTTCCATTACCGAACAATTGCTGGCTGTACGCGCTGATGTCACCTTGGGCGGGGGCGCTAAGTCGTTTACCCAACAATCGGTATCTGGCGTCAATAAAGGGAAGACGTTGCAACAACAGGCACTGGAGCAGGGCTACCAATGGGTAACGGATGCGCAGTCATTAGCAGCCGTCAAAAATGCGAATCAACAAACACCCTTGTTAGGCTTGTTCCATGAGGGAAATATGGATGTCGCCTGGCAAGGGCCAAAAGCGGTTTATCACGGCAATATCAATGAAAAGCCGGTGAAATGTGCAGTAAATGCCCAATTAGATCCCAACGCACCTACGCTGGCGCAAATGACAGAAAAAACGATTGATTTACTGAAAAAGAATAACAATGGTTTTTTCCTGCAAGTCGAAAGTGCTTCGATTGATAAACAGGATCACAAGGCCAATCCTTGTGCCCAGATTGGTGAAACCGTCGCCTTAGATAAAGCCGTACAAGTTGGCCTTAAATTTGCCAAAGAGCATGGGAATACGCTAGTGATTGTGACAGCGGATCATGCACATGCCAGTCAGATCATTGAGCCTGATGTTAAATCACCCGGTTTGACGCGATCACTGATAACAAAAGATGGCGCGATCATGACCGTCAATTATGGTAATTCGGAAGGGGATGCTCAAGAGCATACCGGTACACAGCTACGTGTTGCCGCTTATGGTCCATATGCTGCCAATGTTGTCGGTTTGACGGATCAGACGGATCTGTTTTTTACCCTGCGTGATGCCATGGGTTTGAAATAATGGGGCTGAAATAATAATGACAACGCGGGAACAAGGAAAACCTGACGTGGTGACTATAGATAAAAGCGGTGGCAAACTTCTTTTATCAACCAACTGCACAAAAGTTAACCAATCCTGCATTCCTTCGAACTATTATTCTTAATGCGACAGAACCTTTGCAGAACACACTTTGATATCTGTCAGAGCCATAACGATTCTCCTTCCATGTGCCTCTGTGAGTATACAACCATTATCGGACCAGCATATATACTCGGTTCTATACTCACAAGCGACTTGATGTGGGTTGATGTGGGTTGACTCAGGTTGACTTCTGTTGAAAGGAACATCGCACGAAGCCTTGCGGATACTGAATTTCAGACATAAAAAAAGACGCTTCTTTTTATTAGCGTCTTAATTTATATGGTGCCGAAGGCCGGACTCGAACCGGCACACCCGAAGGCGGTTGATTTTGAATCAACTGCGTCTACCGATTTCGCCACTTCGGCACTGAAGGGTTCGGAGAACGGGGGCCATTATACCTGTCAGAAGAGCATTCGCAACACTTATCCTTTCAATCTTGTTCAAGTGTCGAAAAAAGAATCTGTTATTCTATTTTTTCGCCAATCCTTCACCTGCAACGTTTAAAATCCAATCCCCTTTTCCATCACATCCCGCAAATTCCCTCTCACACAATTTTTTTCTGCCAATAGACAAGCTATCAACTCCTTATATAATTCAAAACAATACACTGCTATGAGGTAAATTATCATGACGATTATCAGTTGGATTTTTACAGGTATCCTGTTGGGTCTGGTTATTGGCGCCATTATGGCGATTTTTAAGAAAAACAGATAAAGCTTATCCCCCCACTTTAATGCTCCCTGATTGGTTAATCCAAAAATGAAAAAACGCCTATATAAACTGTGTGCTGTTTCCGCCATGATATGGGCGATTTCAGCTTGTGCGGATTCGGGTCATTTACACCAGAACAAATTTCAGCAATCCAATGCGCAATCTGCAAGGTGGGAAGTTTTCGAGGGGAATGGCAAGATCAAGAAAATGGCGACTACGCTGGTCGATCAGTATTCGCAGTCTATCTTTGATGAAGGCAGTCCTTTGGGAATGGCGATGGTGGTTATCGATAATAATCAGGTGATCCATCGCAGTCTTGGGGAAACGTATCGGGGGAGCGGCGTTCGGCCACGGCAGGACTCTTTGATTCGTATTGCTTCTATTACCAAATTGATGACCAGCGAGATCATGATTAAGTTGGCCCAGAAGAAACGCCTTAAGATTACCGATCCGTTACAGAAATACACTTATGATGGTGTCCGTATCCCGAATTACGGCACAGGTCAGCCAATCCGGCTGTATCATCTGGCGAGCCATACCAGCGGGTTGCCACGGGAGCAACCTGGCGGAAAGTGGGGACGCCCTGTCTTTATCTGGCCGACGCAATCGAACCGCTGGAATTGGCTGAAAACCGCAGGAATCAATGCCACGCCCGGCACAACCGCTGCGTATTCCAATCTGGCTTACGATTTATTGGCGGATGCCCTGTCCAAAGCAACGGGAAAGCCTTATCCCCGTCTGTTGCAAGAGGAGATTACCCATCCTTATCGCATGAAAGATACGACACTGACGCCCACGCCATCTCAATGCGCTCGTTTGATGGTGGGGGTTAAATCCAGCCCTTGCGTCAATACCCTTGCCGCTGCGGGCAGTGGCGGGATTTATTCGACTCCCGCAGATATGCAGCGCTGGATGCAGCAATTTTTATCTTCCCATAATCAGTTAAGGAAGCAGACGGCCAGCCGTGAACAAGGCGTTTACTTTAAGCGTGCTGATCTGACGTCAATCACAGGGATGGATGTGGCGGGCCAAGCGGACGGTATCGGGCTTGGTTGGGTCTATATGGATGCTAAAGACGATATTCCGGGGATTTATCAGAAAACCGGCGGCGGCGGTGGATTCAATACTTATATGGCCATGATCCCTGAGCAGAATATTGGTGTATTTGTGGTGATGACACGTAAGGAACAAAGTCAGTTTACCCGTGTCACGAGTGGAGTGAATGAATTAGTTGCCGCTTTGGCGCGGAATCATAGTCAGATTTAGCACAATGTATTTTGAGTAATGAAAATAACAGACTGAGCTTTGTTAATGTTAAGCTCAGTCTAGTTGCATAATTGTAAACAAAAGTTCTCTATGTCTCACTACTGCTTTCCTATCTCTAGACGCTGCATAAGGTATCTAACCCCATCTATTAATTTTCCATTACGATAAAAATATGGGCCATCCGATAGCACATAATTAACTGGGTCAAAACTTTTCATCTGTTCTTCATGACTCAGTGTAGCAGCTATAAACTTACTTCTTTCACCGTTTTCTCCTGTAGGCTTAAACAACGTATTGACTGCAAATCTAGGCTCAATAACAGAATGCAACATCTTTGTAGGTGTATTGTTTTCAGGAGGAATAGATATATTTTGTAAGTTAGCATAGGAAGTATCTAAGGACTTTGATGACAAACCACTACTAGTTTTCATAACCAGTTTTCCACGATAACCCTCTACTGTCACCATATCAGGTTCAGGTAATAATTCTGAAAATTTAGCTGCAAAAGATTTTTTAAATATGTTTTCATCTGCCGATTGACAAAATAACAAACGAATTTGTTTATTCTGAACAAGAAGCCCCCTCTTCCTTAAAATATCTATTAAGCCCTGCGGCCCTACATTCTTAAATTTATCAGTACCCATCAGCCCCAAAGCGCCGTGGGATACTACACTCAATCGTTGTTGCTTTGATTTAAGACATACATCTTCAACCATATAACATAACTCAGAATAAAAATAATACTTTACACTCATAATAAAAGCCTCAAATTAGTCTAGAAGCATACGAATATGCTTGCAGTTAAAAATATTTTCAGAGTGGTATTTATATAAAAGAAATATCCATTCATCTGGACTTCACGTTTCTTTTAAATCCCACATAACACCCAGTTAATAATGACATGAGTTAGGGAGCAGAATACTTATCTCTATAAATATAAAACTCATCAAGGAAAAGTTTAGTTACATATCACAAAAACATAATAAATATTAATTAAACAATTCAATATTAAACAGCTAGTAGCAATTCAACCAAAGATTACACAATGAAATACAAAGATTTTTTATCTTTATCATTGAAAATAAAAAATCGCCCCTCGATAACCCACAGGAGCGATTTTTCATATTAAGAAATCTCAATCTATATCGTTATTTTCGATGCAAAAGTAAGTAAACACTCACCACAAAAAATAACAAACTCGGCAATAGCGCCCCCAATATCGGTGGCATGCTATAAACCAGACTGAGCGGGCCGAATATCTCATTCAAGACATAGAAAATAAAGCCCATGCTGATACCCACAACTACCCTGAACCCCATCGGCACGCTGCGCAGTGGCCCGAAGATAAAGGAAAGCGCCATCAGCATCATTACCGCCACCGATAACGGTGCGAAGATTTTCTTCCACATATTAAGCTGGTAACGCCCGGCATCCTGCTGGCCCTGTTTCAGGTAGGCAATATATTGATGCAAACCGCGTATCGAAAGCGCTTCCGGATCGAGGGAAACGACGCCCAACTTTTCGGGTGTCAGCCGGCTTTCCCAGTCCGCAGAAAGGCGTTGTGATCCTGTAATTCGCCCATCTTGGGCTAAATCGGATTCTTCAACCTGAGATAACTTCCATTGATGGCTATCTTTGTCATACACCGCTGAAGCCGCATATCTTATGGATAACAATTTCTGGTTGTCATCAACATGATAGATGCTGATGCCATTCAGGGCATTGTCTTTTCCCACACTCTGGATATAGACAAAATCGTGGCCATCTTTCGCCCAAAGCCCTTTAGTGGTTGACATCAGCGAGCCACCATACATTTTTTGCGAGCGGTAATTACGGGCGAGTTGCTCTCCCTGCGGCGCAACCCATTCACCAATCACCATTGTCAGCAAGACCAGCGGGATTGCCGTTTTCATGACTGATCCCGCCACTTGCAGGCGGCTAAAGCCAGAAGCCTGCATCACCACCAGTTCACTGCGGGTTGCCAGTGTCCCCAAGCCCAATAATGCGCCAAGCAGAGCGGCCATCGGGAAGAAGATCTGGATATCTTTGGGTACGCTTAACAGGGTATAAATGCCGGCGGAAAGCGCGGTATATTCCCCCTGGCCGACTTTACGTAGCTGATCGACAAATTTAATGATGCCGGAAAGCGATACCAGCATGAACAACGTCGTCAGGATGGTTTGCAGGATGGTTCGGCCGATATATCTATCCAATACCCCAAACATCATAACGCTCCTTGTTTCTTAAAGCGTGAACGCAGTTTGCGCATGGGGACGGTATCCCACAGGTTCAGCGCCACAGCCAACACAAAATAGGCACCGTTGACCAACCACATCCAGAACATCGGATCAAGTTTGCCTTTACCGCCATTGGAACGCAGGGAGCTTTGCAACAGGAAGAAAATCAGGTAGAGCAACATGGCGGGCAACATGCTGAGTATGCGCCCCTGACGTGGATTCACGGCACTTAACGGCACCACCATCAACGCCATGATCAGCACCGAGACAATCAACGTCAGGCGCCAGTGAAATTCTGAACGAGAGTCGTTGTCAGTATCATGCCAAAGCTGCTCAAGCGATTTTTGTTCAACTTTGCTATCGACATCAACTCGTTGATGCCCAATCACGGCCTGGTAATTGGTGAAATCAGTAATGCGGAAGTCACGCAACAGTGCTGTACCTTCATAACGCGTGCCCTGATGAAGTACCGCTACCTGATTCCCATTCGGACGCTCTTCCATATGCCCGCCATCCGCAATCACCACGGAAGGACGTTGGTCATTCGCTGGCCGAAGCTGAGCCAGGAAAACATGCTCAAAAGTATTCCCCTTCACATTACCGATATAAAGCACCATGTTGCCATCACGAGAGGGCTTGAACCGCCCTTCCATGACGGCGGCAAGGCTTGGATTGGCTTTTGCATCCGCCAATACTTGCGCTTGATATTTGGAAGACCACGGGGTGAACCAGATAACGTTAGCGGCTGCCAACGCTGATGTAAGTAAAGCCAGAATAAGGGCTGATTTCACCAATGCACTTTTGCCCAACCCGCAGGCATGCATGACAGTGATTTCACTTTCAGTATAGAGTTTGCTGAATGTCATTAATACCCCAAGAAATAAACTCAGGGGCAAAATAAGCTGCGCCATCTCTGGCACACCTAAACCTAACAACGATAGAACCAAATTTGCAGGAATATTCCCTTCTACTGCCGCACCCAATACCTCAACTAATTTCTGACTGAAAAAGATCAGCAGTAAGATGAAAAGTATTGCGATCTGGCTTTTCAGGGTTTCCCGTACTAGATATCTAATGATGATCACGCTTATTACGCCTGTGAAAACTTGTCTTTTTGCAGGAAAGTCGCTAACTTCGTCGTATATCTACCATTTATATGAATCAGTTTGGCTTCCCCATCGCTAAAATGATACCAAAGCATTCCCTATATGGGTTCCCAATTAGAACATACTTATCGTCAGCTAAGTACCAAAAAATAAAAGGGTTAGCTGAACATAACCGTTAATTTTCTTTGGGATGAATGAATGCGGAGCGTGGTATTTTAGCGATTGTATCCGTCTTTGTCTTTAAGATTCAGGAGAACGCATGGAGTTTAGTGTAAAGAGCGGTAGCCCGGAGAAACAGCGCAGTGCCTGTATTATTGTCGGCGTGTTTGAACCCCGCCGTCTTTCCCCTATCGCAGAGCAACTTGACAAAATAAGTAACGGCTACATCAGTGCCTTATTACGTCGTGGTGAACTTGAAGGCAAGGTAGGTCAAACCTTATTGCTGCATCATGTTCCTAATGTACTGTCTGAGCGTATTTTGCTGGTTGGATGTGGAAAAGAGCGTGAACTGGATGAACGCCAGTATAAGCAAATTATCCAGAAAACGATCAGCACCCTCAACGAAACCGGTTCAATGGAAGCAGTATGTTTCTTGACAGAACTGCATGTGAAGGGACGCAACAATTACTGGAAAGTCCGTCAGGCGGTCGAAACGGCCAAAGAGTCACTGTATGTTTTTGATCAACTCAAGAGCAGCAAAAATGAACTGCGTCGCCCACTGCGTAAAATAGTGTTTAATGTGCCGACCCGCCGCGAACTGACCAGCGGTGAACGTGCCATTCAGCACGGCCTTGCCATTGCATCGGGCATCAAGGCGGCAAAAGATCTGGCGAATATGCCCCCCAATATCTGTAATGCCGCGTACTTGGCATCGCAGGCGCGCCAGCTTGCTGACAACGCGGCCAATCTGACCACCAAAGTGATTGGTGAAGAGCAGATGAAAGAATTGGGCATGAACGCTTATCTGGCGGTCGGTCAAGGTTCGCAAAATGAATCCTTGATGGCCGTCATGGAATACAAAGGCAGCAAAGACGCCAATGCGAAACCTATCGTGCTGGTGGGCAAAGGGCTGACGTTTGATTCCGGCGGTATTTCCATCAAGCCAGCCGAAGGCATGGATGAGATGAAATATGATATGTGCGGTGCCGCTTCTGTTTATGGTGCCATGCGCGTGGTTGCCGAACTGCAATTGCCCATCAATGTCATCGGTGTTCTGGCCGGCTGTGAAAATATGCCGGGTGGGCGTGCCTATCGTCCGGGAGACATTTTAACCACCATGTCCGGCCAGACCGTTGAAGTGACCAACACCGATGCGGAAGGCCGTCTGGTACTGTGTGATGCGCTGACTTATGTTGAGCGTTTTGAACCGGAACTGGTCATCGATGTGGCAACCCTGACCGGCGCTTGTATGATCGCGCTGGGCAGCCATTATACGGGGCTGATGTCTAACCACAACCCACTGGCGCATGAACTGTTGAATGCGTCAGAACAAGCAGGGGATCGGGCATGGCGTCTGCCGTTAGGTGATGAATATACCGAGCAGTTAGAATCCAACTTTGCCGATATGGTCAACGCGTGCGGACGCTTAGGTGGTGCCATTACCGCCGGCGCTTTCCTGTCCCGCTTCACCAGCAGATACAACTGGGCACACCTGGATATCGCCGGGACAGCCTGGCGTTCAGGTAAAGCAAAAGGCGCAACAGGTCGTCCGGTTGCGCTCCTGTCACAATTCCTGTTAAATCGTTCAGGATTGAATTCTGATGATTAATGTCTCTGCCACCTAAATGGAATTAAGGGTATTGCAACTGCAATACCCTTTTCCGTCAAAAGACTATGAAAAACGCCACCTTTTATTTGTTGGAAAAGCTGCTATTGGAAAAGCAGTCACCAGAGAAACTGTCACCGGAACTCTCATCGCCAGAGGATCTACAGCCACATGAATGGCTGGCCTGCCAGCTTGCTGCTGACCAATGGCGTGCAGGGAAGCGGGTTCTGATTGCGTGTGAAAACCAGCAACAGGCCGAAAAACTGGACGAAGCATTATGGCAACGGGAGCCGAATCAATTTGTGCCGCACAATCTTGCCGGAGAAGGTCCCCGCTATGGTGCCCCGGTGGAATTGTGCTGGCCGCAAAAAAGAAGCCATGCTCCCCGCGATGTGCTGATCACCCTGCTTCCGCATTTTGCAGACTTTGCCACGGCTTTCCATGAAGTGATAGACTTCGTTCCTATTGATGAAAATCTGAAACAGTTAGCGCGCGAACGATATAAATCCTATCGTAGCGTCGGCTTTAATTTGACCATGGCCACCCCGCCAACCTATTAAATATCAAGATACAATGGAAAAGACACCCGCTACTCAAACGCAATCTGAGCCATCTCTCGATAAAACGTACAACCCGACAGAGATAGAGCAACCCCTTTATAACCACTGGGAACAGAGTGGTTACTTTAAACCGAATGGCGATACCCGCCGCGAAAGTTTCTGCATCGTCATTCCGCCTCCCAACGTCACCGGCAGCCTGCATATGGGGCACGCATTCCAGCAGACCATTATGGACACGATGGTGCGTTACCAGCGCATGCAGGGTAAAAACACCCTGTGGCAGGCCGGGACTGACCACGCGGGCATCGCGACCCAAATGGTTGTTGAACGCAAGATCGCGGCCGAAGAAGGCAAAACCCGCCACGATTATGGACGTGAAGCCTTTATCGACAAGATTTGGCAGTGGAAAGCCGAGTCGGGTGGCAATATCTCCAACCAGATGCGCCGTCTGGGTAACTCCGTCGATTGGGAGCGTGAGCGCTTCACGATGGATGAAGGTCTGTCCAAAGCGGTAAAAGAAGCTTTTGTTCGCCTGTATCAGGAAGATCTGATTTACCGTGGCAAACGCTTGGTTAACTGGGACCCGAAACTGCGCACCGCGATTTCTGATCTGGAAGTCGAAAACCGCGAAGTCAAAGGTTCCATGTGGCACCTGCGCTATCCGCTGGCTGACGGTGCCAAGACCGCCGAAGGCAAAGACTATCTGATTGTGGCGACGACCCGCCCGGAAACGATGCTGGGGGATACCGGCGTTGCGGTTAACCCGGAAGATCCCCGTTATAAGGATTTGATTGGCAAAGAGATCCTGCTGCCACTGGTCAACCGCCGCATTCCGATTGTCGGCGATGAGCACGCGGATATGGAAAAAGGCACCGGCTGCGTGAAAATCACCCCGGCCCACGATTTCAATGACTATGAAGTCGGTAAGCGCCACAACCTGCCGATGATCAATATCCTGACCTTCGACGGTGATATCCGCGAAGCCGCAGAAGTCTTTAACAGCAACGGCGAAATTTCTGATAGTTACTCAACCGACATCCCGGCCGAATACCGCGGCATGGAGCGTTTCGCTGCCCGTAAAGCGATTGTGGCCGAGTTCGAAAAACACGATCTGCTGGTTGAGGTCAAACCCCATGACCTGACCGTTCCTTACGGCGATCGTGGCGGTGTGGTGATTGAGCCAATGCTGACCGACCAATGGTACGTCCGTACCGCACCACTGGCAAAAGTGGCGATTGAAGCGGTTGAAAATGGCGACATCCAGTTCGTCCCCAAACAGTATGAAAACATGTACTACTCCTGGATGCGTGATATTCAGGACTGGTGTATTTCCCGTCAATTGTGGTGGGGACACCGCATTCCGGCGTGGTATGACGCACAAGGCAACGTCTATGTTGGGCGCGATGAGGAAGAAGTCCGCCGCGAAAACAATCTGGGTGCCGATATCCCCTTGACTCAGGACGAAGACGTACTGGATACCTGGTTCTCCTCCGGCCTGTGGACATTCTCTACCCTCGGCTGGCCTGAGCAGACCGACGCGCTGAAAACCTTCCATCCAACCGATGTGCTAGTCAGCGGCTTCGACATTATCTTCTTCTGGATTGCCCGTATGATCATGATGACCATGCACTTCATCAAAGATGAAAACGGCAAGCCACAAGTGCCATTCAAGACGGTCTATATGACAGGTCTGATCCGCGATGAAGAAGGCCAGAAGATGTCAAAATCCAAAGGGAACGTTGTCGACCCGCTGGATATGATCGACGGTATTTCGCTGGAAAGCCTGCTGGAAAAACGTACCGGCAATATGATGCAGCCACAACTGGCGGAAAAAATCCGCCAGCGCACGGAAAAACAGTTCCCGGAAGGCATTGAAGCCCACGGTACTGATGCCCTGCGTTTCACTCTGGCAGCACTGGCTTCTACCGGCCGTGATATCAACTGGGACATGAAACGCCTGCAAGGTTATCGCAACTTCTGTAACAAACTGTGGAACGCCAGCCGTTTCGTGCTGATGAATACAGAAGGGAAAGATTGCGGCCAAAGCGGGGGAGAAATGTCACTGTCACTGGCAGATCGCTGGATTCTGGCCGAATTCAACCAAACCGTCAACGCCTATCGTGAAGCGCTGGATACTTATCGTTTCGACATCGCTGCAAACATTCTGTACGAATTCACGTGGAACCAATTCTGTGACTGGTATCTGGAGCTGTCCAAACCTGCGATCAACAAAGGTTCAGAAGCCGAAGTCCGTGCGGCTCGCCATACACTGATTGAAGTCCTGGAAGGTTTACTGCGGCTGGCTCATCCTATCATTCCATTTATTACCGAAACCATCTGGCAGCGGGTGAAAGTTGTCAAAGGCATTGATGCCGATACTATCATGCTGCAACCTTTCCCTGAGTTCGATCAGGCGAAAGTGGATGAACTGGCGCTGAACGATCTGGAATGGATTAAGGAAGCGATTATTGCGGTACGTAACATTCGTGCCGAAATGAATATCGCGCCAAGCAAGCCGCTGGAAGTTCTGCTGCGTGATGCCAATGACGATGCCCAACGCCGCGTGGCTGAAAACCTCAACTTCATTCAGGCAATGGGCCGCCTCTCTTCTGTCACCGTATTGGCAGCAGGCGAAGAAGCCCCTGTTTCGGTGACCAAACTTATCAATGGGGCAGAAGTGTTGATCCCAATGGCCGGTTTGATTGATAAAGATGCAGAGCTGGCACGTCTGGATAAAGAAATCGAGAAACTGGATAAAGAAATCAGCAGCATTGCAGGCAAACTGGCTAACGAAGGCTTTGTCAGCCGTGCACCGGAAGCCGTTGTTGCCAAAGAGCGCGAACGTCTGGCGACCAACAATGCCGCGAAAGAGAAATTATTGGCGCAGAAAGAGACGATCGCTGCACTGTAGTTTTTCTGAGTTGAAATTTATTCATGTAAGCCACTGTGATTTAATTGACAGTGGCTTTTTTCTGCCATCTTTTTTTGTGCAATTGCTATCACTTGCGATATCGTTTTTAACTTAACAACCACTGTACCGACATAAAAAATACCAAAGCAATGACCAAACTTTTTAATATTGATTGCGTATATTTACTGATAAAATAAGATAACACCAATGTAATTAATGCCAATACATATCTAATATTAAACTGTTCAATTAATTCACTCAGGGATAGATTATCCAACGAAATATTGACGATAATCGTTCCCAGAATAAAACAGATGGCATAATCCAGCGCAGTAATAAGTAGGCTCTTTCCCTTAAATAACCGATGATTATTGATCAAGAAAGGTGCTGCTCTTAACACGTAACTGATTAATCCCATTAATACGATTAGCAGCATCATGATGCTTTATCCTTTTTGATTCTCCGCTCAATGAATGCAATCCCTATTCCACATAAAATAGGGAGCGCCAGATCCACGAATTTCATATCCAGTTCATTCAATAACGGCGTGCATACTCCGCCCATCATTGTCGCCAATACTGACCTATCTTTGCCCGCACGCTTGGCCGCCAGAGAGGCGAAATGAATAGGAACCAACATCACAAGAAACAGGGAGAAAGATTGATAATTCAGGTGCTCTGCCGAAGCATACCCCAACAAAGTGGCACAGAATGTTATCACAAAACAGGGTATAGCCACGCCCAGATAAAAATGAAACTGGGATTTGCCATCCGTGATATTTTCCGCCGAGAGATGCGAATGCGTGACCGTATAAGTGCTGGCACTAAATCCGAGCATCGACAGCAAAATATCTCGCTTAGGAATACCATGAAAATATTGTGACATCACCATCGCCATCAAGAAAAAACGGAAATTGATCAGCAATGCCAAAATAATCACAGACAGTACCGCACCATCAGCCAGATAACCTACCGCAGCAACTTGTAACGGAGCGGCATAGATCAATAATGATCCCACCAACGTTTCCGTTAATGGAACACTATGACTTTGATAAAGTGCACCAATCGAAGTAAAAATAAAGAAGAAGGAGATACAAACAGGCAAAGAATCAGCCATACCTTTCCTAAAGAATGAATTCAACACTTGGCCCCTATTTATAGTTAGCGTTATATACTCGTCGTACTCCAAGATATATTTAATGATATTTGTAATCAATGATCCACAATTTTGGTGTGTTATTTATTATCAATAATATCGCGATATGATATAACTTTATTTTATATATAATGACTTTAATATTCCCATTATAGTATAAATCATGTTAAAAAAATAATTACTTTCCGGAGAAATAGCATGAAAGCCATACTCAATATATTATTAGCAGGTCTTATCCAATTTGGCTTCACCGACCTTACCTGTGCGCAATCGACTCTTGATAACATCCAATCCACGGGAGTATTCAAAATTGGCACAGAAGGTGCTTATGCGCCCTTCAGTTATCATGACACCTCTGGAAAACTGACCGGATTTGATGTGGAAATCGGCCGTGAAATTGCACTGCACATGAACGTAAAACCTGAATTTGTTGAAGGTAAATGGGATGGCTTAATTGGCGGTCTTGATGCCGGGCGTTTCGATGCCGTGATGAACCAAATCGCCATTACCCCGGAACGCGAGAAAAAATACAGTTTCTCCCTGCCTTATGTTATTTCACACGCCGTCTTGATTACCCGCAATGATAATAACGATATTAAGACATTCAACGACTTAAAAGGTAAAAGATCGGCTCATACCCTGACCAATAACTTTGCCCAGATCGCCCGACATTATGGCGCAGAGATTATCGGCACTAACGGTTTTAATCAGGAAGTGGAACTCGTCAGTACCGGTCGTGCCGACGCGACGATCAACGATAAACTGTCGTATCTCGATTATAAAAAGCACCGCCCGGAAGCACCGGTAAAAATTGTTGCCACTGAGGCTCAGGCCGCTAAAACTGCTGTACTGCTGCGTAAAGACGATACAGCATTAAAAGCCGCAATCGATAAAGCCATTACTGAGATAAAAACGGACGGGACTTATCAGCGGATTTGGGATAAATATTTCGCGGAAGGGACGGGTAAATAATCCAAAACGTTAATCAGATAGGCATATACGATAGTTCTAAGCTATAACTTTCTTGTATATAGCGTTCACCTTTTCTTGCAATATCATCATTAAAACAAGCCTATAAAAAATAAACATATTTTTAATCTCTATCAGGAAGGTTTTATGACCCCATCATGGCTCAGTTTAGCGCTGGACTCCCTGTGGCCGATGCTTTACGCCGGCCTGACATTCACTATTCCCCTCACTCTGATTACATTCGCACTTGGGATCACGTTGGGGTTTGTCGTTGCCTTAATCCGGCTGTATGGTCCTAAGCCACTGGTTGCGGTAGTTCGGTTTTACGTCTGGCTGATCCGTGGTACGCCCCTGTTGGTGCAGCTATTCCTGATCTTCTACGCCCTGCCCAGTGTCGGCATTACTCTGGAAGCATTCACCTCTGCGGTGATCGGCTTTACCCTGAATGTGGGAGCTTATACCTCAGAAGTGATCCGGGCTGCATTGAGTTCTGTCCCCAAAGGGCAATGGGAAGCTTCTCACTCTATCGGGATGAGCTGGTGGCAATCACTACGCCGGATCATTCTGCCACAGGCGGCACGGGTTTCTATTCCTCCCCTGTCTAATACCTTTATTTCGCTGGTCAAAGACACGTCCCTGGCTTCCGTGATTACGGTGCCGGAAATGTTTCTGGCGGCACAGCGCATTGCCGCCGTCACCTATCAGCCGTTAATCCTGTACACCGAGGCCGCTATTCTCTATCTCCTCTTGAGTTCGGTACTGTCCGCACTGCAAGTCCGGTTGGAAAAGAAATTCGCCCAGCAAAATAGCAATAAGGAAGCCAGAGATGATTCAGCTCACCAACATTGAAAAAAGTTTCGACGGGCAAAAGGTGCTGAAAAATATTAACCTGACCATTAAAGAAGGCAGCCTGACCGCACTGATTGGCCCTTCCGGTAGCGGTAAAAGCACCTTGCTGCGTTGTATTAATCTGTTGGAGATCCCACAGGCTGGCAAGCTGAAAATTGGCAAAGAGCAGATGACCTTTAACGGAAAAGAGCGGCTGCCGCATCGGGAAATCCAGCGTTTTAGCCTGCAAACCGGCATGGTATTCCAGAACTTCCAGCTTTTCCCGCATCTGACGGTGATTGAAAACATTATGGAAGGGCTAATTTGGGTACAAAAATGGTCCCAAGAACGTGCCAGAGAACGGGCGAGGGAATTGCTGGAAAAAGTCGGCCTGTCCCACAAAGCGGATGTTTGGCCGAGCACCTTATCGGGCGGCCAGCAGCAACGAGTGGCTATCGCCAGAGCGATGGCACCTTCCCCCAAAGTGCTGCTGTGCGATGAGCCGACATCAGCGCTTGATCCTGAATTATCCAAAGAAGTCGTTTCGGTGTTGAAACAATTGGCAGGAGAAGGCACCACCATGATAATGGCAACCCACGATTTGCGTCTGGCGGCCAACCTTGCCCATAACGTGGTGTTTCTGGAATCCGGCGAGATTATTGAATCCGGCACGGCAAAAACGATCTTCACCCGTCCCAGTAAGGTACGTACTGTCGAATTTATCTCAACCCTGACAGAAACCTTACCGGATTGGGAAATATAGCAAGCAGTCACGTTTAACATTAGCAACATGATTTATTCGGAGAAACACAATGAAGAAAATTTTGAGTCTGTTACTGGCGAGTGCGACTGCCCTTGCTATTTCTGCCCCTGGTTATGCCGGCAAAGATTTTGATGCCATCAAAGCCTCTGGCGTCTTTAAGATTGGCACGGAAGGCACGTATCCTCCTTTTACCTACCACGATGCCGGCAATAAATTAACCGGTTTTGATGTGGATATCGCACGGGAAATCGCCCGCCGCCTGAACGTCAAACCTGAATTTATGGAAGTTAAATGGGATGGATTGATCGCCGGGCTGGATGCCAAGCGTTTTGACGCCGTGATCAACCAAGTCGGCGTCACGCCAGAACGTGAAGCGAAATACAGTTTTTCCCTTCCTTACACAACGTCTCAAGTCGTGTTGATCACCCGTGATAATAACAGTGATATTAAAACTTTCGCCGATATTAAAGGAAAACGTTCAGCCCAATCACTCACCAGTAACTACGGGCAACTGGCAACCTCTTATGGCGCTAATTTAGTCAGTACCGATGGTTTTAACCAAGCCATTGATCTGGTCGCCACCGGACGCGCCGATGCCACATTGAATGATCGTCTGTCATTCCTCGATTTCAAAAAACAGCGCCCTAATGCGCCGGTGAAAATTGTCGCTCAACAAACTGATGCGAGTCAATCCGCCGTATTGCTGCGCAAAGGAGATGCTGAACTACTGGAAGCGGTTAATAAAGCCCTGCAAGAGATAAAGGATGACGGCACGTATGCCCGTATCTCCGAGAAGTATTTTGGCGAAGATATTTCTCAGTAATTTTTTTGATAAATAAGGCGGGCGGTATCTGAATGAACCGCCTTATTTACACTTAAACGTTTTCATTGCTTTTTCTAATTCATCACTGGGATTATAAATAAAAAACTCACCTTTCATCAGAATTTGGGCATTGCGCTGGGCACTTGCATACTTTATATATTCACCCTCATGTGTGATACTAAACTCCGATATTCCCGATAAGTGTTCAATACGCACCGTAGAATGATCGTTAATGCGATAAACATAATAGATATTGCTGGCGACTGTTCCGGGAAAGCAGCAAGCAGCCGCTAAACAGCAGCCACCAGAGACGGCAACCGATAAATGGACATTTTTGGGCGTGAGATATCGGATAGTAATATCCCCTGCGTATAAAGGAGGCGCAATGATCGCTATTTTCGGTTGGGTTATCGATTCTTTTAAATCCTTCTCATTCATCACTTCGCCATTTCTTTTACGAATCCCCATCTTAATTCCCATGTTTACTCTTATTTCCATGATTTTTTCTTGTAATACTTGATTATTTTTAATTTCATTGAGATTTTCATAACCCGAGATCCCTAAGCTTTCTGCGCTGATAATGATCATAGGGACAGTGACATCAATACAAGTGACCGGAATATCATTAATTTGGTCAATTAAATTGCCTGTCGGAAAAAGGGCTTTGGTTTTTGAACAGGCCGGATCTTCAAATGACAGGTTAACTTCCGGGAAATCGCCAATCACACCCGGCATCGATGCCAATTGGTATTGAGGAGAGACATTCGCCATCGTACATAAAATATTTTTATGGGTATTGGTATTATAAATCGTTAACTTTCCATCAGGCATTAACCATTTTTCTTCCGGAAGATCCCTGATTACCAAAGGTATCGCTGATGTCATATTTCCACAATTAACCTCCCATGAAACGGTATAACTCTCTTTCTCAAGCTGTGCAAAAGTACTTATCACCTTGTTAGATTGATAATCGATATCAATGATAAAGGCTTTGTTGCTGGTTGTGGTTTCCCGACCCAAACCGTGTAATTGTTTATTATTTTCACTGCTTCCGTGAAGAGGAACACCCATAATAATCTTAAGAATTTCTTCCTTTAGTGCTTTTTTTTCTGGCAGATTTTTTTGTAGTAAAACAATCCCCGTTGAAGTTCCACCTCGAACATAATAAAGCGGAATTCGAATGGGAAAAGAGAGTTTTTTCATATTATTACCATGATTAAGTTTGTTTTTTGTTAAATTCTTCTTTATGATTATTTTAAATATTCCATCCAAAATCAGAAATATAAAAGCATAAGTTATTATTATTTCAAGACAAGGAGAATGTATTGCATTAATGATAAACGTAATATAAACAAGGACTATATTTATTAGTTATAAATGGTTAGAATATAAGCGTATATTTATTCAGAAAAAATCTTATGAAGGAATAACTTATGATCCGTCAAAGAAAAGTGTTTACAAGTAATCGGAATCAATATGTGAGACTTCCAGCAGATCTCCATTTTCTTGATAATGTAAAAACGGTAACAATCAGAGAAAATGACAAAGAACGCATTGTTACATCAGCAAAAAATACATGGGATTCATTCTTTTTATCTGAACAAAGTGTAACAGACGATTTTTTATCCGAACGTCCTGAGCAAGTAACTTATGAAAGGGAACCTTTTGATGATTAAGTAATTACTTGACACCAATATTGTTATTTTTACCATTAAAAAACGCCCTGAATTTTCACTTCCTGAGTTTAATCAACATGCAATTCAGATAGCTATTTCTACCATTACATTAGCAGAATTGATTTTTGGCGTAGAAAAAAGTGCAAACCCTACAAAAAATCTCGCTACTGTTTTGGATTTTGTATCTAGACTGACCATCATACCTTATGATGAACAAGCTGCTTTTCATTATGGAAACATTCGAGCGATACTTGAAAAACAGGGGCAAAGAATAGGTGATAATGATTTGCATATTGCAGGACACGCTAGAAGCAAAGGATTAATTGTTGTTACTAATAACACTAGAGAATTTAATAGAGTGGATGGATTGAGAGTCGAAGATTGGACAAAAGAATCAGAATAAATACATCTTGTTGATGCTTTGTTAATTTCTATTGTGGAGAATGTCGGAAAATCGTTTCTGGATAACATCCATATGTCCATATCAGGAACAATATAAAGCAATGACTCGTGATTTCTGGAAAATACGCTATGCTGAGTCAATATACATTCTTTCATCGCGTATTTTTATTTCCATAATAACACTTTACCTTCTACGCAGTGGTAATGTATGGTTATCGTCATATTTCCTTTTCTTCTACTTTATGTCAAGAAGTGTATTCGGTTTCTTTCTTGCTCATAAATTCGAAAAATCAGAAAAGAAACAACTCCTTATTCAATTAATATTATTCTTTATGGGAATATCACTGACGACCATTATAATTAAATCTTTAACCATAAGCCCATTGATATTTATCTTTGTTTCCATTGGAATTGGTTTTGTTGAAACATTTTTTATTCCTGTTGTTAATGCCTTTATTCCCTCCATAGTAGATAATGATTTTATCGTTGAAGCATTCAGAAAAACTTTTTTAATTCAAGCATCAAATAATTTATTTGGCATCGCAATTGGCATGTTAGGATATCAATCGATTGGATTTGAAAATATGATGTGGGTTATTGTGGCTTTATCATTAGTTTCTTTTATTATTCTGCTTTCTTTAGATTGTAAAGGCCAATCCATTTCTTTCGAAAAATCACCTGCCGACTATAACATAAAAAAATCTATCGCTATATTTATGCGTTATCGTTTTGAACCTTGGTGGGCGCTCTCTTCAATGATAATTAATATGTTTCTTGCTTCATTTTCATCATTGATCATTCCTTATTTTATAGTAAAAATTGCAGGAGGAAACCCTATCTCAGTTGGCCTAATTGAAGGATGCGCCGCCGGAGGGGCTATTTTTTCATCATGTTATTTGCAGAAGAAAATTGAAACAATCATCGGGAAAGCGCGGTGTGTTATTTTGTCTTTCTTTATCGTCGGATTATGCTTTTTTCTGTTTGCTTTTTCTCATTATATTTTTATTTGGAGTATTCTGGCATTTTTCATGGGAATGGCAATAGTGATGAATAATATCAGTGTAGAATCGAACCGCTCCATCGCTATTCCTGAGAAAAATCGGGTAAAGATTCAAACTATTCACAATGCACTCATTGGGTTCGCTAACCCACTGGGTTTATTATTAACTCCGTTTATCATAACGCACTATGGATATATGGTTTCACTGATCATTTCAGCTTTAGTTGTCATAATTATCGCTATTTCTGTCCGTTTTATTCCTCTTTTTTATGAATTATTAACCAGTAAGCAAGAGGATATTACTAATTTATATGAAAAAAGGTATGGTGATTTATAAATATTACAAAATGGAATCAATCTAATAGTAACTAATTATTAGCTATACATATATCTTCCATTCTGTATTATTTACTCCCCTATCAATAAAAATATAAAGAGAAAATAATGACAACAAAAACAACACACGACTACGTTATTCGCCCCATCACCCAACAAGACAATGTCGGTATTGCCGCGGTGATCCGTGAGGTATCTGCCGAGCATGGGTTAACCGCTGACAAAGGCTTTGCCGTTGCTGATCCGATTCTGGATACCTTGTACGAGGTTTACAACCAGCCACGCAGCACTTACTGGGTGGTTGAAATGGCGGGGAAAGTCGTTGGCGGCGGCGGTGTTGCTCCGCTGGCGGGGGGTGATAACGATATCTGTGAATTGCAGAAAATGTACCTTTCATCAGTATTGCGGGGAAAAGGTATTGCCAAACAAATCGTGAAGCAATCTCTCTCATTCGGGGCAGAACAGGGGTTTAAACGCTGCTATCTGGAAACCACGGAAAACTTGAAAGCCGCCATTGCCCTGTATGAGAAACTGGGATTCAGCTATCTTGATCAGCCACTTGGCAACACTGGCCACAGCGACTGCGAAATCAGGATGGTCAAAGAACTGTAAAATCAAGCCCCACCGTTCAAGTGGGGCATTTGGCTTCAAAATCCCTTAATGCAATCTGGGTTCATCTTCCTCAGGGGGAAAGAGATCACCCTCATCTTCATCATCAGGGGCATTGGGATCTTCAAAGTACGTCCCCCAACCGTCGTAATTGACACCGATCTTTTCCGCCAGATCCATGAGCTGCTCAACCTGCACGTCGATCAATTCAGCCTCTAAACGGCTTTCACTGATCACATCACAACACATCAAAACAGCTCCGTCTTCTGTTTCCAGCTCTTCCGCATCCGTGACTTCATAACCTAATCTGAAGGCTTCAAGGGCGGCCTTTTCCAGTTGATCAAAATCTTCTGCCGAAAAATGGTGTTCAATAATATAAAGCGCCTCAGGATCGCTGCCATCTTCCAATAATTCTTCGATGATCAAGCGAGTTTCTTCACGCTGTTCTTCTAAAGCATGTAGGTCTGCCATGCCAATCCCCTCCGTCAGTTGGCTGTCTTGTTTTGCATTCTCCCATCTTTTCTGGGCAAAGGATATATCTAACCCGTTTTGTTTAAAGAGAAATGCAAGCCATAAGCGACTGATCTATAACCCGTCTTAATAGACTTACTCTTATAAATGCTAAACACGATGCTTGTAATTGAATTTTTTATCGATATATAGTGAATATAAATTCAATATTGTCTGATGGAGAAAATCCATAATGAACCCATTTTTCAAGCGCTCGTTCCTAAGATTACTTGATATTAGCCCCACAGAAATTAATACCCTGTTAACTTTGGCTCATACATTAAAAGCGAATAAAAAATCAGGTTCGGAATCGCCCTTACTCGCGGGGAAAAACATTGCCCTGATCTTTGAAAAAGATTCCACCCGTACACGCTGTGCCTTTGAAGTTGCCGCCCATGATCAAGGTGCCAATGTGACCTATTTAGGCCCAAGTGGCAGTCAGATCGGGCACAAAGAATCCATCAAGGACACCGCGCGGGTACTTGGGCGTTTTTATGATGGCATCCAATACCGTGGGCACGGTCAGCAAATTGTCGAAACGCTCGCGCAATACGCAGGGGTTCCGGTTTGGAATGGGCTGACGAATGAATTCCACCCAACTCAACTTTTGGCTGATTTACTGACGATGCAGGAACACAGCCAAAAACCGCTGTCTGAAATCACATTTGCCTATTTGGGCGATGCCCGCAATAACATGGGCAATACCCTGCTGGAAGCGGCCGCATTGACGGGCATGGATCTCCGTTTAGTCGCGCCAAGAGCCTGTTGGCCAGACGATAATTTGATTGCAGAATGCCAAAAGCAGGCAGAAAAAACCGGCGCTCAGATCATGCTGACAGAAAATATTGCGCAAGGGGTAAAAGGGGCTGATTTTCTCTATACCGATGTTTGGGTATCCATGGGAGAACCAAAGTCGGTCTGGCAAGAGCGCATTGCCTTACTGAAACCTTATCAAGTCAATATGACTGTGATTAAACTGACCGGAAATCCAGCCGTGAAATTCCTGCATTGCCTGCCTGCTTTTCACGATGAAGAGACGGCACTCGGCAAGCAACTGGCGAAGGAATTCAATCTCTATGGTGGGCTGGAAGTGACAAATGACGTGTTTGAATCAGAATACAGTATTGTGTTTGATCAGGCCGAAAACCGCATGCACACCATTAAGGCGGTGATGGTGGCAACGCTGGTGGAAAATCTCACATTGTAGCTATCGATAAATTCACATCGTCTCCGTTTATTATCTCCCCGCGACGCGGGGGAGATAATAAACGCATCTTGAAGTACGACGGCCTATCTCCGACTGACTTTTGCTTAAAGCCAGAAAATAACGTTGTCACTATGCACAAATTTTCAATATATTGATAATCATCACATTAAATCACATTCATTTAACCATTTGATTGCTATAATAAATCATCTCTTTTAGAAAGATTTTTCTATTAATTAAAAATTTATGGTTATTTTTTGGAAAATTTTTTCTATCTCCCTATGCCATATTCTTTTGCAAGAGTGAAATACTCCCCCTAAAAAACATTAATAATTCATTTATAGGACGACAAAAATGATAAAAAATATAGCGACCGTATTGATCCACGGCGGAAAACAGCAAGACAAAGAAAACCATGCCATTTTTCCCCCCATTACAACCGCCAGTACTTTTGTACAGAAAAATTTATCTGAACAGGGTGAATTTTGTTATTCCCGTTGCAGTAACCCAACACGCCATGCTTATGAAACCTTATTAGCCGAAATAGAAGGGGGAACTTACGCAACGGCAACCGCATCGGGTGTCGCAGCCGCGGCTTTAGTCTTAAACCTGTTACCCAAAGAGTCCCATATTATTGCGATGAAAGGGGTTTATGGTGGCACGTTCCGTTTATTTGAACGCGTTGCTATCGAGAATAATGGTCATCAGTTTGATTATGTCGATTTAAATAACCTGACTGAAGTTGAGGCTAAGGTAAAAGAGAATACCCGTTTAATCTGGATAGAAAGCCCGACGAATCCATTATTAGAGTTAGTGGATATCAAACGTATTTGTGCATTCGCAAAAAATAATAATATTTTAACTTGTATTGATAATACCTTTGCCACCGCATGGAACCAAAAGCCGCTCGAATTAGGTGCCGATATTGTGATGTTATCGACCAGTAAATACATTGGCGGCCATTCAGATCTGATTGGTGGTGCGGTTATTACCCACCGAAGTGATTTAGCCAATCGGTTAGATTTCTTAAAAACGACGCTCGGGGCCATTGCATCCCCTTTTGATGCTTATTTAGCCCTGCGTGGATTAAAAACCCTGGCGCTACGCATGTCAGCGCAATGTGCTAATGCCCTTGAAATAGCCAAGTTCCTGCAATCTCATGGCAAGATTGAACAAGTCTATTATCCTGGTTTACCCACTCATCCACACTATGCCATTTGTCAGGCACAAATGCGCGCCGGTGGTGCCGTTGTGACGATCAAATTAAAAGGTGATCTGGAAGATACCAAAAAATTCTTAAGCAAATTACGCTATTTTGTTTTGGCAGAATCTCTCGGTGGGGTAGAAAGTATGGTCAACCATTCTGCAACCATGTCGCATGGCTCAATGACTAAAGAAGAGCGCGAAGCGATTGGTATTTATGATACTGTGTTACGTTTATCAGTAGGAATCGAAGATATTCGCGATTTATTGGCTGACCTTGAACAAGCATTAGAATAAATTGAATTTATATAAAAAATAACAAAAACAAGGTAAGTAAAAAATGAATGATTACGGTATTTGGACCATCATTACCCCTGTTGTTACCATTATTTTAGCGATATTTACACGCCAGGTTATTTTATCACTCCTGCTCGGTATATTAGTGGGATTTACAGTTATTCATGACCATAATGTTATTTTAGGCATACAAGGAACGGTTGAAGGTATTATTAATACCTTTTCTTCTCCCGGTAATACCAAAACCATCATCTTTATGTTAATGATTGGTGGAATAATGCGGCTGGTGGTGGTGACAGGTGGTGTGCGATCCTTAGTTCGCTTACTCACGGATAAAACGCAACTGATTGAAAATAAAAAAGCCGTTCAATTTTTGGCAATGATGATTACCTCATTAATTTTTATTGAAAGCTCAATTAATCAGTTAATCGCTGGCGCGTCTACCAAGAAATTAGCCAAAAATTATGGTATTCCACCAGAAAAAATGTCTTACATTATCCAGACATCCTGTGTTTCTGTTTGCTCTTCTGCCATGATTAATGGTTGGGGAGCGGCAATGATGGGCGTCATCGGCGTGCAGATTTCTAAAGGGTTAATCAACGGTGAACCTTTTGATATTCTGGCCGGCGCTATGATTTATAATATTATGGCCTGGTTATCGCTGGCCTCTGTTTTATTCTATATTTTTTCTAATGTATCTTGGGGGCCAATGAGAACCGCAGAAATGCGGGCGTTACATGAACATTTAAATAATGATATTGAAGACAAGCCCAGTGAAGATAATGATGATATTATTGACCACCCCAACAGCCATACTTCATTAAACTTCTTTATTCCTATTTTATCGACGGTATTGATGCTGCCCCTTGCGCTCTATATCACAGGTAATGGTGATTTTAGTAAAGGCAGCGGTTCAACCTCTATCTATTGGAGTGTTATCTTTGGAACCACAGTCTCTTTTTTCTGGTTCTTGATACGTCGAATTTTAACCATCGAAACCTTTTTTAAAGAACTTTATATTGGTTATGCCAGCATGATAAAAATAAGTTCGGTCATGGTATTGGCATTTTTAATGGGTAACGTTTCCGCTGATTTAAATACCGGCGCTTATATTGCACACATTACCTCTGATGTTATTCCGGCCGGTTTTTCCATCGGTTTTATTTTCCTGATCAGTTCCATCATGTCATTAGCAACAGGCACTTCATGGGGGACATTCGCCATTATGATCCCCATTGGTGTACAGCTCGGTATTTCCGTGGGTATGCCTCCTGAATATATGATTGGTGCCGCCATTGCAGGGTCGATTTTTGGTGATATGACATCGCCCATTTCCAGCGATGCTATCGTTGCCTCCATGGCAACCGATTGTGACCATATTGAACATATTCGCACGCAAATGCCCTATGCGTTGGTGACGGCAAGTTTCGCTCTCGCCATCTATTTTTATTTAGGCTTTACTTATTAATTTAAATCCTCTGAGGATAATATGTCTTTAAAAGAAAATTTAGCAAAATTTGCTCGTCTTGATTTACTTAAGACAGTAACCATGATGGATAAATTGGAAAATTTATCTCACTATTTAGGGCGTGATATTTATATTAAAAGGGATGATTTAACGCCCTTAGCGATGGGCGGGAATAAATTACGGAAATTGGACTATCTTATTGCTGACGCATTACAAAAAAAGGCGAAGGTGATTGTGACTGCCGGCGCCATTCAATCCAATCATGTCCGGCAAACCGCAGCGATTGCGGCGAAGTATGGCCTAAAATGTGTCGCTTTATTGGAAAATCCCATCCAAAACCAAGATAATAATTTTCTGAATAATGGCAATAAACTACTAACGGAATTATTCAACGCCCAATGTGTTATGTGTAATGAGTTGTTCGATCCCAATAGGCAAATGGAGGCATTGATTGACCAGCTCAATCTCAAAGATGCCTATATTGTTCCCGTCGGCGGTTCTAACGCCCTTGGTTCATTGGGTTATGTGCGTTGCGCATTAGAAATTGCCGAACAGCGCCCAAAAGATGTAGAGTTTGCTGCCGTTATTGTCGCCTCTGGCAGCGCAGGAACACACGCGGGATTAGCGATCGGATTACACGTCACACTCCCACAAACACCGGTGATTGGTGTTACCGTCTCGCGAGTTACCGCCGAACAAGCGCCAAAAGTGAGTCAATTGCAGCAAGAAATCAGCTCGCTCTTAGGTCAAACAACCTGCCCGGATGTCCTGTTGTGGGACAACTATTTTGCACCAATGTATGGCATGCCAAATAAACAAGGATTAGACGCCATTAGATTATTGGCACAAAAAGAGGGCATTTTATTAGATCCCGTCTATACCGGAAAAGCCATGGCCGGATTAATTGATCGTGTGCTGAATAACACCATTGAGAGTCAGAAACCATTGCTGTTTGTGCATACGGGCGGAGCCCCTGCGCTGTTTTCTTATTCTGGGATTGATGTCATAAGCTAAAGAAATAATGTCTTGGCCGTATGGTGGCATTGAAGACATTCCATTGACAACCGGCGTGTAGTAAAAAGAGGGCATTTATTACAGTTCGGTTGTCTGCTTCTGGATTAATACACTTATCCAACTGGACACGCTTAGTTTCGCGAAACTTGGCGACGATGAGGAAAACTGTATTTTTTGGCCTGCCAAGCCACGATTAATCCAAGCAATAGCAATATATAGC
>NZ_JAQRFJ010000031.1:0-43326 GCF_028599065.1 Xenorhabdus sp. PR6a
AAAAGATGGAATATCAATTACTTGACCGCATGAGTTGGCAACGTTTTTGTCGTTTGACCGATGTCATTAATATTCCAGATCGCAATACCATTTGGTATTTCGAAAAACGGATTGGTCAGGAAGGTGCCAGGGCGTTGTTTGACGAGGCGAAGCATCAGCTTTCGGCACAGGGATTCATCCCTCGTGGCGGCCAAATCATTGATGCCACGTTGATTCCGGTTCCTAAGCAACACAATAAGAAAGAAGAGAATGAACAAATCCGTCAGGGTAACCCCCCTGATGGCTGGACAAAAAACAAACGATGTCAGAAAGATACGGAGGCAACCTGGACGAAAAAACACGGTAAAAGTTATTTTGGCTATAAACTGACCATTAATGTCGATGCAAAATATAAAGTGATCCGTCACATCGCGACAGGCACCGCCTCCGCCCATGATAGCCAGTTTTTTGAAGCCGTTCTGGACCAGTCAAATAGGGGTCAGTTTGGATATCGAAAATTATTGTACGTTAAGACTACTTTTTAATCAGATACCACTTCTTTATAAAGAGCCTGGATGCGGCAAACTTGCGAAGCGCTGTAGCCCGTCGCATCTGCGGTTTCACGAATACTCAGTTTCTTAATCTGGCGGTAGTACAGCACTTTCTGGTGACGCTCAATATCGGCTTGTTTACCCCGATATTTACCCAGTGTATGCGCCCGTTCAATCCCCTGTTTTTGCCGCTGGCGACGACTCAGCCAGTCCTTATGTGACATCGTGGCCATCAGATCGATAAGCATGTTATTGATGGCTGTTATCACCGCGCGGGTGATTGGGTCGCCGTTGTACTGTGGAACACCATCTATATGCAAGCTGCATTAGAGCATGTAGAACGGCAAGGTGAAACGCTAAAAGATGAAGACATTGCAAGGCTATCACCACTAAGCCATAAGCATGTCAATATGTTGGGGCATTACTCATTTACATTAGCTGAACAGGTGTTAAACGGTGAGTTAAGGCCACTTAAACAGCCGTCACAGGATGATTTTGCTTAGCGTACGTTTTCGTTCCATTGGGCTTCAGACCCCTTCCCTGAACAATCATGTTTGTTTTGCTATTGGATAGTAATGTGTTTATTTACCGAAGGTTATTTGATCAATGAAAATGACAACGTAAAAGAAGCTTACTCTATGGCTGATATACAACATACCCAGATTCACCTTAAACTTACATGCTTTGATACATTTTCTGTTCCTGAAACTATCTTTCAGGAGGTGCATTATGTATAAGCAGCCTATTTCATTGACCCAAGCTATGCACCAGACTGGTTTGGCTACCTCTTTATTCTACGTTATTCTCGAAAAAGCCAAAGATGAGTGTTCAATCGACTTAAATAACCTGATTGCGCTGGCGTGTGATATTAATCAAGAAGTTTATAATGCACTTGTGGCAGTGGTTTATGATGAATAGGCCATAGAATTGCAATACTAGAACCGCATACAAGGTCGTAGCGGTTCTTAGCAATTTCGCCGTAAATCCTCGCCCGATAGGGCGGTGAGAAGTCACTTTAACCTCTATTAAGAATATTTCCCTTCACACATATCAACAATCTCCACGCTGAGTTAATTTACTTTCTGTTATGTGCGGATATAATTGCTATATGATTATCTATACACAAAACACCCTTTAAAGGGGTTTTAATGTGGAGGTATTGAAATGGATAAGATTACTGCAATTAAAACATTAGACAAATTCAGCAAGATGGGGAAAAACATTTTTCTCTTGCAGGATTTGCAAGTCATTTTTTCTGATGAAGCACCACGAGCATTGAAAAAATCCATTGATCGTCTTATCAAGGCGGGGTTGTTGGTACGCATCACCAAAGGTGTTTATGCAAATACACGCGCGAGTCTAGGTGCCTATCCATTGGAGAGCATCGTAATCAATATTCGCCGCGGCGAATACAGCTACATTAGTCTGGAATCAGCATTGTCCCAATATGGGGTTATCTCCCAAATCCCCATCGGCAGACTCACTATTATGTCTACCGGCAGATCTGGTGAATTTGAAACACCGTGGGGCGTCATTGAGATCACACACACAAATAAGAAACCGAGCGAAATCCTGAAAGGAACTCTGGAAAACCGTGGGCCAATGCGTATCGCAAGAAAAGAAACTGCCCTGCGTGATTTAAAGAGAGTGGGCAGAAACACACACCTGATTCAAAGAGAGGAATTAGGCCATGCCTGATAAAACCGATTTTAATATTCTTGTCGATGAAATCGTTACACAGGACGGGCTTGCCAACATCAGACCTGTCGTTGAGAAAGAGCTGCTGCACTATGACATTTTGTATTGTATGGCTAAAGATGGTTTGCTGAGGCAGCTTACCTTTCAGGGTGGAACGTCTCTAAGGCTCTGCTATGATTCCAGCCGATTCAGTGAAGATTTGGATTTTGCAGGTGGTCGTGACTTTTGTTCGGCAGATCTGAGTAGGATTAAAGAGAGCGTCGAAAGCTATCTCGGCACACGCTATGGTCTTGAAGTTACCGTAAAGGAACCTAATGAACTCAGAAAAGAGCCAGAATATGCTGATGTGAAAATCGATAAATGGCAAATTTCTGTCACAACAGCCCCAGAGCGTAAGGACTTGCCAAAGCAGCGCATCAAAATTGAGATTGCTAACATCCCAGCCTATACAAAGAATCCGCGCCCATTAAAGCGTAATTACCCTGTGTTGCCTGATGGTTATTCCGAAACTATCGTGTTGGTAGAAGAGCTAACAGAAATCATGGCGGATAAATTGGTTTCATTCCCTGCGACCACGAAGCATATTCGTTATCGTGACATGTGGGATTTAATCTGGCTGAAACAGCAGGGAGTTGAGCCAGACACCAATCTGATCGAGCGCAAGATATCGGATTATCATTTAACTGATTTTGACGAACTGTTACAGTCACGATTGAACTCGATTGAAAACCTTATCGCTTCAGACACCTTTCAGGATGAAATGAAGCGATTTATTCCTGCGCCAGTTTACAACAGGACTATCGGGCAAACAGACTTCGTGCGTTATCTCGAAATCTCTCTGAAAGAATTACTCACTACAATTCAAAGGGAGTTGTACTCACCAGCAGCCAACTCTGTTCCTTTTAAAATGTGACGTTTACTCTCTCGAACGCCTGACAGTTATTCATTTTTAAGGTGTCACTGTCAGTCTTACTTAACTGTTTATTTTTTCTAAAATATTTTACATCAGAAATTACATGCCTATGGACATGCTCAGGTTTAGCTTGAAGCTCGTCATTTTCAATAGCGACCATCTCTTTTACGCTATCAAGAAGATCTGCAAATAATTTCTTATCCATAAAATTACCTCATTGATGAATAAGTTAACCGCCAAAGGCGGTTTTTTATTTCAGAAGATTCAGCAGGCCACGGGTGTCAATTGGAATTGTTACCTTTTTACAATCTGGATTTGAATCGGAAAATAACTATATTGATATTGTAAAAAGCCGCAATTAAGCGGTGCCTGGAAGTAAAAAACCCGCACAATGGCGGGCATGTTGATTGCTATTCACAAAATTTATGCAGCTTTTTGATGATGCTTACTTTTGCCTTGAAGTTCAACTTCTGGTTTGTCTGCAAACATTGCTGGAGCAGCTTTAATCAACAAGTCAACAGCGGCACCCATAGCAGTATATACCTGCTGCGTATCAAACTTGACGTCTTTCATGGTTGCTTTTTGCTTTGACATAATTACTCCTAAAGAGATTATTCTCCTCAATGGTTTATTAAACCATGTGGAATACTAACATTAGTAAGCTTCTCCGTGCGGAATAAGTTATTAACTAATGTTTAATTGGCCATCGTATCCTATCACTATACATTCTAGTGTCTAGTCTTTTTTTTATCAAATTGCAAGTTTTTTAAACACAGTTTCGAGAACAGTTACATTAGCCTCCATGTATCCACACTTAAGCATATCAAATCCATAAGATCTGTAGTAAGGTATCACCTCTTCAACAGGTTCAATGACTCGAACATACTTACCTTTCGTAGCTCCGCAAAACAAATAAGCGGCCATTAAGGTAAGCTGAAACATCTTTCCATACAAAGGATGGGCAGGGTCGTTCCGACAGAAGTTCTCTATCATATGAATTTCGAATATTTGCTCATCTACAGAATATGTGCACAAAGCCAATCCGGCGGGCGGCCCTTGTACATGTCCACATTCTACTAGTTTGATACAGAACTCAAACTTATCCTCTCTGTTTCCTACTCTAGACAAACTATCATCCCAGCAAAGTTCACCATAGCCACGAGACAAGACGATATAGTCATCGTCTGAAATATCTCCCACAGCTAAGTTGAGGCCAAGGATATCAACAATAGCCTGAATGTTATTTCTCACTACAGATCCGATATGTTCAAGGTTAAACATTCATTATCTCTCGTTTTTGATTGGTTAAAACATTTTACATTTTTTTGCTCTTGTTTTATATGCAAACTCAAGCTTTATTCATATGACATGATGACTAAACAGTTACTGGATATGGTGAAAAAATAATTTCGGAAGTTGCTCAATTTATCTTGTGTCAGGTCTGAGTTGATACAATACAATCGTTGGATTCTCTATGCCTCATGCCCTAGCATAACGAGCTAACATATTGATACTTGCTTTATCAACGTTTGATTCCATTCGGCTAACTGTAGAGGGATTAACCCCCATAATTTTGGCGATCTCTTGACGTGTTAACCCTGGATGTTCCCACCATGTTTGCAAAGTTTCTCTTAACCGCTTTTTTCTTGTTTCTTTTTCGTAAGCTCTTCGGGAATTCTTGGAGGTTTTTGGTCTGGTCTTTCATCCATTTTTCATAAAAACTCCCCCCTGAGACTCCAGACTTGGTTAGTCTGGAGTCTCATCTATTTTTGGACTATATTTGCTCTTATAAAATAACTTAAATAAATAGGGTAAAAAATGAATAAGCATGAAAATAATGAGTCATATAACAAGGCTGAACATGTCGGAAAAACAACCATAGATTATATAAATGAAGTAAGTATTACATCACTTATTACATTGGAAAATAGAGCCGATAGTAATCGGTTAGTAAAAGATATTATAATGATATGGTTAAAGGTTTCCTTATTTTTAACACGCAGAAGGCCGGAGATTGCTGTTTCAGCATTACTTAATCATGTCATACCTATAATTGGTAGTACTGATATTAAACAATGTAACAAAATTAGATTGAACAGAGTATTTAATCACTTACTTGCCGAAGGTAAGGTAAATGAGGCAAAAAGAGTCTTCGCATTAACCAAGCAATTCCTGTCATGGTGCGAACACCAAGGCTACATAGAACATAATCCGTTGGCTTCTATGACACGTAAAGATGTAGGCGGGAAAACGCCTGAGCCAAGAAGTCGTTCACTCTCTGATGCCGAAATATGGTGCTTTTGGCACGGCCTTGATATGTGGGATTTCAGTGAACAAATCAGGTGGGGACTAAGATTTTGTTTGTTAAGCGCCAGAAGACCTGATGAGGTATTCAGAGCGGCCAAGTCAGAGTTTAATTTAGACTCCGGTATATGGAGACAAGGGAGTCGAAACAAGTCACGCCGTGACCACACTCTGCCAATCAGCCCCTTAATGCGCGTGTGCCTTGATAACCTCTTTGCCAGTACACCAAATAGCGTGTGGCTTTGCCCATCGCCTAAAAATGCCTCTCACCCAATGTCGAAAGGCGCACCAGCTCAGGCAATCCGTAGAATGATTCGCGACAGTGCTCACTTTGGTTTGGACGAATTTACGCCGCGTGACTTACGACGAACTGCCAGAACAAAACTGGCGTCGTTAGAGGTACGGAACGATGTATCCCGTAAAGTTATGAATCATGCGCTTGAGGGTATCGATAGAGTGTACGACAGACACGATTACTTTGAACAGATGAGGGATGCTTTGACGTTGTATTCTGGTGAGATAAAACAGATTGTTAATACTGGATCATACAGAGAATTGAGCCATGATTTCGAGGTTGGCGGATTGAAGCTACCACCAACTTCGAAAGTCTATTGTGAAGTAGAAAACTAACCTTGCTAACCTTGAGAGATGCCTGATTTGATGAATTCATCGGCTTTCATAATTGCTACTGTGCTATCGGCAATCTCACCACCTCGAAATTGACGGTAAGCATTTAACACTTGTGCTTCATCGGCAGAAAGAACATCAGAATTGCGGGTATAGATACCAAAGATATCAGGGTATCTAGCCTGCATTACCACACGGAAGAGAATGCCCTCATCCAGATTTAACGCTTTTGCGAAAGCCGGGATTTTCTCAGGCGGGAAAAGCATTTTTCCTGATTTCAACATGGAAATATTATTATGCGCGGAGTACCCGACCTCTTCCGCAATTTGAGCCTGCGACTTTCCACTTGCTATAATCGCGGCTGTCAGAAAGTCACCAATTACGTTTTTACTCATTATTTTGCCTTATCTACTGGAATTTTTATACTTAATATGCTTTTGTAACAATATACACTTTAAGAAATATATAAGTAAATACATATCTACGTGAGGTTATGGAGTGAATCGATAAAACGGACTAATCTGTGTTGTAGAACAAGAAATTAGATGAAACTTTCTATTTTCACTTGCGAGAATAAAAATCATTGCCTTTTTTATTAGGTAATTTATATAATTATAATCCTAAAGACATATAACATATAATATACTTAGTAAGTAAATAATTACGTACAGTTGAGGCATTCATCATTATGGTAACCGTAGCAAATAACGTTAACAGTGTAAGAGTTGGTCATTCAATTATATTGACCGAAGATGAATTTGCCGAAGTGGTTACTGAATTTTCTGATGCTATGAAGACGGTTTTCTCTGGCGAGAATCTGATCATACATTCGATCATTGTAGGTAAGACAGCATACAGCATTGCAGATAACGGTTCAGTCAGAGTCCTTTCTCGTATTTTTTAGCACACAACCTAAGTAAAAAAAAGCGTATAGCTTGACTGCCTATACGCTTTTTTTATTATTTTGGCACACAGAGCATCAATCAAAAGGCAAAATGCGATGAAAAAAACCAGTAAAATACGACCGGAAGTTTTGTCGTTCAGAGAATCAGTTCAAACGGTGGTCAGTCTACTTTCTTCTAAGAAAATCAGAGTAGTAGACTTCGGCGATCAAGCATACTGCGCGTATAACAAAAAGACTGGCGAAGTAGAATATATCAATATACCGTCGATACCAGACACAGCCTCGGACAATCTATTGAACGCTATTCGTGGCTTTATCGATCATGAAGTCGCACATGTTCTATTCACCGATCCGTCGATGGCAAAAAAAATGGAGGGTAAAAAAGCTCACCAAGTTTGGAATGTCATCGAAGATACCTACATTGAGCGAAAAATGGCGCTCATTTTCACCGGCAGCAAACAAAACCTGCTGAAAACCCAAAAACATATTATCGAAAACCACTTTAAGCACAACATCGCCGCCTATATCAAGCACTATGGGGGTGATACCAACTTGTTATTTTTAAATGTATTTTTAATGCCAGTTTCTCGCGCAATGTGCGGTCATATCCCTTTTGTAGACTTTATGGAACCCTATTGGGATATGTTTGAAGACGAAATGTCCGTACTTGACTCTATTCGCTACAGAGCACGCTTAAACCGAATCAACAGCTCTGAAGGATCTACTAAGTTGGCCGCAGACCTACTCCGCGCTTTCCGTGAAGCTAAGAAGTCAGAAGATGCGGCATTTGAGGAAGAATCATCAGATTATGACAAAAAAGATGGTACGTATTTAGATACATATTTTGAAGAAAATAATAAGGGAGGTCTTGATGATTTCCCACCAGAAAAATTAGACGATACCATCGGTGAACACGAGAAAAATGGCTCAGCTAGTATTAGCACTGAAATAACTCGGAAGCCTAAAAAAAACACGATGTTTGAGCATTCATCTCATGATCGGGAGTCAGATAATGATGAATCAGAACTTATAGACAGTGACAATGAGATGCCTGGTTCAAACGACAAAAACCGCGATTCTTCTGAATCAACAAGTAGCTCTGATTTTGATATTGGTGGCGATAGTCACATGGACGGAAGCGGTCGTAAAGGAGACGAAGTTGAGTCTCACGAAACCGATAAAAAAGACGAACACGATGAAATTCATCCCGACGATGAAAAGCTCACAGAACGCGATTTAGAAGAATTGGACTCTGAGGATGCCCCTGAGACAATAAGCACCGAGGATGTAACAAGTGCAATGATCTCTGATGAAATTAAGTCAGTTAAAAGTGGTTCGTATACGCCATACACCCGCGCCAACGACTTTATGGGGCTTCTGGAAAATGCAGAAGCCTTTATCAGAAAAGGCGGAACTGTTGGTAGTGCCGCTTGGGTTGGAAAGTGTACCACCTACTATGGACTGGATGAAAAAAGAGATCTTGCTATTTTCAGACGTGACGTCGAACCTTATCTATCCAACAAGTCTCAAACTTTATCAAAAGATCTCGAACGTGCGATTGCAAGCAAAAACCGAGTACAGAAAGTAAATGGTTTGCGCCGTGGCAAAATCAACTCATCAAGTCTTTGGAAAATTACCGTACCGTCAATCAACGACGACCGCGTATTCTCAAAGAAATATGACCACAAGGCGGTAAACGCGGCGGTTCAAATTGTCATTGACCTTTCTGGTTCTATGGGTGGAACACGTATTGAGCTGGCGGTTGCTTCCGCCTATGCGCTGTCTGATGCACTGGATAAAATTCGCGTACCGAATCTTATTTCTGGATTCACAACTGTCGGATGTATGGACGGTGCTATTTCAGCTAATCGATATGAACCTCTGTTTTTACCTACACTCAAAAATTGGAATGAAAAAGCCAACTCTACAACCTGTATGGGTCGATTAGGAGCTGTTGTTGATAGTATTCCTCTGTGTAATAACGTTGACGGCGAAAGCATATTGGCACTTTCGCGACACCACGCTGGCAGAACAGAAGACAAGCAAATTATGCTCGTTTTATCTGATGGAGCGCCTTGTGCTAAAGGAAACGGCTTTGGCAAGCATTTGGTTGAAGTTGCGGAGTTTCTAACGTCAACCGCTAACTTAGAGTTATTAGCTGTTGGAATACAAACTGATGATCCTGCGCGCTATTATAAATACCACACACGAGTTGATTCCGTGGAGGATTTACCTAAAACAGTCATAACAGGAATCCGCAACGTTTTACTTGGAAACGGTATCGTTTTCTAACTTCAAGCCTATGTATTTTTAGAAGCCGTGCTCCCATAGTATTTAAAGAGATTCTTCATAATTATTAACCTCTAAATTAACATAGGTATCTGGTTACTTATCTAATTTCTTTCTGTAAGATATATATAAGTTTTAACAATAACACCAACACAAATTAAGGTTATACAGAAAATGTCAAAAGTCAGCGAATCATCTGCGGTTGATACCCCAAAAATTACGCCTATTCATTGTGCTCTCTGCGGTGCTCCTGAGCTGTTAATGAAGACGCATTTCATGCCAAGACCAGAAGACGGCTCATTAAAGTGTCCTGAGCATCCAAAATACAAAAACGGCGAACCGATGAATCCTGACGATGCTCTGGCTGAATACAAACGCCTCTATCCTTACAAGGAAACCGTTTCTACTTCAGCGTTAAGAGCTGCCGAATCTAAAATGAAAGCTAAAGAAGCCACTGATCATTCCAAAGTAGGTATGGCAACAACAGCCACAGAAACTTCTGGTACTGGCTCGCCAGAAGCAACGGTAACGCATACTCACGGTAACGCAGGTGTAACTGAATACACCACTGAAAAAGCAGCTCTGCATGAGGTTCTTGGACTTCCTGCGGGGCACCTGATGAATGCTTTGGGAAAACCAATCATTACAGATATTTTTATCAACCGACCGTTTCCTGAATTCGTGCCGGAAGTTAACAAGGCTTATGTTTTTAATGACGTTGAGTTAATTAAAGATGTTCTGATGATGTTCACCACAGGTATGCCTGGTTATTTATGGGGTCACGCCGGTACTGGTAAATCATCACTGCCAACGCAAATCGCGGCACGTCTTGGGCGCCCTATCATTCGTTCACAACACACGGCATCAACCGAAGAATCTCATATCACTGGTCAGATCCTTGCAAAAGATGGCCGCACATACTTTGAACCGGGCTTATTAACCTTGGCAATGAAACATGGTTTTATCTATCTGGCCGACGAATACGACTTTGCCTACCCACAAATCTTGTCACTGTATCAGCCAGTGTTAGAGGGTGAACCGCTGATCCTGAAAGAAGCGACACCAGAATGGCGTAGAACGGTTCGACACAAACATTTTGCATTCTTAGCTACCGGCAACACAAACGGCTCTGGCGACGAAACGGGTCTGTACCAAGGAACAAACCAGCAAAACGCCGCAAACTACTCACGTTTTGCTCTGGTTTCAAAAGTCGAATACATGCCGGAAGCACAAGAAATTGCAATTTTGGTTGCCAACGGTATACCTGAACAACTTGCTAAAAAATTGGTGAATTTCGCCAAACGTTGTCGCGAGGCTTATGAAGCTCATGAAATCGCCCAACCTATCGGCCCTCGTGAATTACTGAATGCCGGCACAATCGGTGTAATGCGTAACGATCCGATTCTTGGCTTGACGAAAGCCTACATCAATAAACTCCCATCTGCGTCAGCCGTTGCCGCGCTTGAATTTGCACAACGCTTATTCGGAAAAGCAGCATGATTGGGTGCTTCGGCTCAATTCTAACCGCCTCCGAAAAATCGCTTATCTGTCAGTCTTGTCCTCACAGAGAGGCGTGTCACGTTGAGGCTCAAAAAAGAATGATCGCTATATTCGGTAAATTTGAGTGTTTCCCTATGGATGGCAGAAGCACACGAGGTAAAAAGAATGCAAGCTCTACTCATAAGAACTGATTTTTCATTAGGTGAATCTACCATCAAGGCGGCTAATGCTGTTCAAATCGCAAAGGACAAAGGCTACAAAGCGATTATATCCTCTGATACCATGAATATATCCGCTGTTATCCCAATGCAAATGGCGGCTTCTGAGAACGTTTCAGTCATACTCGGCACACGTCTGGTTATCGTGGATAATCCTTTTATTGAATCCGAAAACAAAGAACGTAAGGAAAAAGGGGAAGAATTACTGCCCATTGATCGTGACTTTGGTTATTCGTTTATCGCTATGGCGAAGAATGAACAGGGGTTCTCTGATCTATGCTCTTTACTGAGCTACGGCTATGAGCGAAATCAGTTTTATAAAATCCCACGTTTAGATCTGTCGCAACTCATTGAAGCGTACAGCAAAGGCAATATTGTTTTAATGACAGCGGATTTTGACAGTGTGTTTCGTCGGCGTGACCATGTGGCTGTAATGGAAAAATTGGCATCCGTAAACCGTGAGGATTTATACGCAGCCGTTTACCCAATGAGTTCGCCTTTCTTCGACCAGATTAATATCAAATCATCTATCACAGCGGAAATTCTATCTTTAAAGCGCGTTGCTTTTTATCCGGCCTATTACGAATCTTCTGACGATGCCGATCTTAAAGATATTGCATATCAGGTGTGTAACAACGTCAAATCCGACCAAGTACACCGCATGAGAATACCTTATGTGCGTGACAATGCGATTAACGACCGTTTTCAGATGCTTAAGCATCTGAAAGAATTCAATGAGAGAACCGGAACAGCCGTCTCCCCTGCTATGGTTTCAACAACACAGGATGAAATTATAGGCAAATGTAATTATCGCTGGCACAAGATGGATGTTGCATTACCGAAAATGGCAGAGGATGAGGCTAACACGCTGAAAGTGTTAGCCATTGATGGATTAAAAACAAAACTGGTCAGCAAATCCTTTGGCTACACACCACCTAAAGCACAGTGGCCGGAATACATTAGTCGCATGAAATATGAGTTGGAGGCGCTGACTCGTTTAGGGTTTTGCGGTTACTTCCTCATGGTTTCCGATTTGATGCAACACTCTATCAAGACAAAAATACCTGTCGGAGCTGGCCGTGGTTCTGTAGGTGGTTCATTGGTTGCATGGTGCGTGGGTATTACCGATGTAGATCCAATCCGACACGGTTTGCTTTTTGAACGTTTCATTAACCCTGAACGTCTGGATTTACCCGATGCTGACTTGGACTTTTCACAATCTAAACGTCACCTTGCAATTAAATATCTGTACGAAAAATACGGCGAAGATTATGTTGCTGGTATTGTCAACTATTCCTATCTTGGAGCGGCCTCTGCTATACGTGATTCTGCGAGGATCTTTAACGTTCCTACCGCTGATTTAGCAGTATCAAAAGAAGTGGGTTGGGCTGTCAAAGATGGTGATGATTTGCCGCTTGAAGAATTGCGTTCTGAGCTTGCTTCTCTGGATAAATACGCAACCAAATACCCTAAAGCATTTGAATCAGCTTGTAAGTTAAAAAACATGATGCGTAGTTATGGCCGTCACGCAGCCGGCATGATTGTTTCCAGTGTACCAATCCGTGAACGAGCGGTGATTGAACGTCGTGGTGACGAGCGTGTAATCAATTGGGATAAGCGCCATTGTGAAGACATGGGGTTAATCAAATTAGACGTCTTAGGGTTGGCTACACTCGATTTATTGCAATTAGCTATCGATTATATCGACGAACGTCACGGGGCTGGTGTGGTGCGTCTCAATGAAGTGTCACTCGATGAAAGCAAGGTAATGGAAAACTTTGCCAATGGCCGGACTAAAGGTGTATTCCAGCTTGAATCCGCTCCTATGCGTAAGCTTCTAAAAGATTTGGGCGGTGGCGTAGATCCAATCTCATTTGAGACTATCGTTGCGACAACCGCACTGTTTCGACCGGGACCTATTCAATCAGGCATGTTAGACACGTTCGTTTCAGTAGCGAAAGGCTTCACTGAGCTGGCGTCACTTCACCCTAAACTTGACGAACTCACGAAAGAAACCAATGGCGTTATTCTCTATCAGGAACAGACCATGAAAACGGTGCAGATCCTTGGCGGATTTACTTTGGCTGAGGCTGATGCTGTCCGTAAAGCGATTGGTAAAAAGGACGCCGCTAAAATGGCATCTATGGGTGAGTTATTTAAAGCTCAGGCTGGAGCTGGCTGGATCGATGTTCTGTTTGAAGATGGCTCGATAATAACCGTTCACAGAGCGGAACACTTCAAGTGCGGCGACAATAAACTCACCATTGAGAATGCCTTGGCGGCCGATATTGAGATTCGCATTGACGATAAACGGGTTAAAGGCATTATAGCCGGCTCTGAACAGGCTGGACTGTCGAAAGAAAAAGCAAATGAGATTTGGGATGCACTGGAAAAGAACGGTGCGTATCAGTTCAACAAGTCACATTCCGTTGCGTATACCCTGATTAGCTATCAATCAATGTGGCTGAAGACCTTCTATCCGGCAGAATTCTTCGCCGCCGCCATCACGATTTTAGGCGAGGACAAACATCAGGATTTGGTGGCTGATGCGCTGGATTACGGCATTTCCATTCTTCCGCCAGATATCAATATTTCCAGTCATCGTATGGAAATCAGAGACATCGATGGGTGCCCTACTTTGTTCGCTCCTTTCAGTGCTGTCAAAGGTTGTTCGTCGAACGGAAGTAACGCCATTGTTGAAGCCAGAAATAAACTCGGTGGTAAGGTTGAAAACAAGGCTCAGTTCGTCAAGGTTGTAAACAAACGCTCTTGCAATGCGCGAGTCATTGAATCGCTGGATCTAGTCGGAGCATTCGCCTCTATCGAAGCAGACCAACCGTCAGCATCTGATGAATCTCGTCGTAAAAATCAGGCTGAGTTGATGGGTAACTTGGTTATCGAGGCGGTTAAAACATCCCGTGAGTTTGTCATGGATGAAAAGAAAAACGCCAATATTAACCTACTGATGAATCGTGTTTCTTCCGAGACAGGTTTAACCGATAGCTTGGTTCGACCGCGTACTGGCAGAAAGCCGAAATTCATGATCATCCTTGATGGCGCGAGTAAAGGTGATGTGAATAACGGGGCATTCATGGAATCCGGCTATAACGAATTCAAAGCTATTTTGACAAACGCCGGTTTCCTTATGGGTGATATTTATATTACTGGTGTGTTGAAAAAGCCGAAAGATGAGGGGGCGAAAACATATTCCAAAGAGGATATTTCAGCTTTCACTGATTACATGAAAGCCGAGCTTGAAATCGCGAAACCTACTTATATTCTGGCTTGTGGTAGCTTGGCTTCCTCACTTTTCAACCACAAATCAAAACCCTCAGATTTAGTCGGCAGAAAGGAATACTTCGCGGATATGGATGCCACGGTGTTCTATGCATTCAACCCTAATATTCTCTATTTCCGACCAGAAGAAGACGAAAAGCTAATCAAGATTGTCGAAGAAGTTGCCGCCGCAATAAACGAGAGTTAACCACCTGTAAAACCGTTCAGATTGGGTATATTGCCTGTCTGAATGGTTTATTATTTATGTCTCAAGCAAGTAAAGAGAAAATAAAAATGGAACTGAAAAAAGTAGAACCGATTATCACAGACAAGATCCGCGAAAAGGCTAAATTGATGATCATGTCATCCATATTTGCCCCATTTATCAGCACAGCCACCAACTTAGAACTGGCAAGGGCAATAGCAATAGAATACGGTGACCGACCTAATCGTCGTTTACGTGATGTTGCCAAGGGCATCATTGGTAAATATCCGCTTGATGAGCTTAATTGTCTGCTAAAAGATCTCGCCACCAGCACCAATACAGATAAAGCCTACCTTAATATTTTGTCATACCGAGATTCATTCATTTCATCCGCTGAAAAGCGTATCGCCTTAATGAACGAATATATTGGTGGCGATCTTGATGAGCTTATGGAGCAAGGCGTTCCGGTTGAAGAGTTGACCCAAAAAGTTGCTGAGTTCAGAAAGGTTTTTGCACAAAGAAAAGCTGCGTAATGGATAAAATCACACTCAAACTAACGTATTTTAAACCGAACGACAAATTCTATGCGGATGGTGAGCTTAACGCCCGAAATATATGCCGTGGTTTCAGTGTATCGAGTTGGCCGAGTATGGCTTATCCAGCTATCTTCCCCAAGCCACTCCGTCACGTCGGCTCTTTATCAAATAACTTTGGCGAATAATAATAGGTATTTATTTACATAATAAAATGATTAAAAAATGGACTAACAGCATGAATGACACAAGCGCAAGTTTGAGAGAATTAATAATTGAGCAGGTTATATCTGACTTAGAAACCGATCTAGACGACCTTGATTCCATCTGGACTAATCAACCAAAACTAGTGATTAAATACACGGCAAAACAAGCCGAATCAGAAAGAATTTGCGCTGAGGAAAAAGGGCGTATTGAGGGGCTTGAGGCGGCTCTTTACAACGTGGTTAGAACAGCAAGAAATATGAACGGAACAAAGAGTTCAGAGACGGCTATTGAAGCAATGGTTAAACAGATAGAACGGCATTATTCGGGTTTTGACACAGAACTTAACCTCAAAAATTCGTTTATGGATGAATTGCCTGAAAAGGTTGCCGTGATAGCCAGAACGTTGGCTAAAGTGCGAAGCAATTACAATCATACAAAGGAAATGACGGATATCTACAAAGGTGCTGTTGACGCCCTACGCCATCGCCGTGACATGGTTGTGCAAGCTTCTAAGAAAGCAATCTTGGATTATGAAATTTTGAGCGCAGGTACGTTTGCCGGAAGAAATAACACCAACCTGAAAAAATAGCTTTCACGTATGTATTTACTGATCTATTATCTAATCGCTCAATAAACCAGAGCAACGAAACAGAAATTGTATTTGAACTTACTAAATAGACAAAACACAAAAACAGACAAACAAAACAAATTAAGGAACAGGTATGTCAACATCTTTATTAGAGCTTATTCGCGGTAAACGTAAAGAAATTGCAACTAAAAACGCGGGTCGTGGCATAGATACAGTTAAGCTACAAAACGGCGTTTCTTATCTCCGTGTTTTTCCAAACATGGCCGAGCCAAACAGTGTGTTCTACCACGCTTTCGGTATGCACTTTGTAAAAACAAACGAAGGTGGTAAAGCGAAAACAGTTGCCTCTATCTGTAAAAGTGCATCATACGGTGAGCCATGTGAATTATGCGAAGCACTGATGGAAGCGAAAGCGATCCATAAAGGCAACGAAAAAATGGAAGAATTGATCACCGATATTCGTTCCAGTCAGCGTTTCCTTGTTAACGGCGTCGTTACCACTTCACCGGAACTCGACTCCGCAGAAAAAGCTCAGTTAGTTGAACTGCCACAAACGGTATTTGACGATGTGCTGAAAGGCATTGAAGAACATCTGTCTGACGAAATCGGCAATCCTCTGTCTGCAACTGCGGGCTATGCGTTTAAAATTGAGCGTACCGGTGCTGGCCGTGATACCAAATACTCAGTATCTCCTAACCGTAAATCCAAATGCGAAATTCCTGCCAAGTTAACAAGCAGTGTAATCAGTTTAGAAAACTTTGTCGCAAGTCAAGGTGACGTAAACAAAATCGCTATCGCGGGTAAAGCAATTGGCGCACTAACCGGTGTTGCTGTTTCAGTTTCTTCCACAATGGCACTATCTGCAACCGGCACTACTGGGGCGGCTTTACCGGGCTTTTCCGCTCCTGCATCTGACGATGCTCCTTTCAATACTGTCTCAACAAACGCCGCTAAAGAGGCTGCGGCTGCGGCATCTGATGCAGAGTTTACTGGTGTTGATAGTGCAAAAGCATCTGCGGCAGCAAGTGAAGTCCCTATTGCTGAACCAATCGGTGATTCTCTGGATGCCAACGAACTTGAAAAGATGATGAAAGAGCTGGAAGGCATTTAATCGTAATTTTGGTTGTGAAACAGGGCGCATTCGTGCGCCCTTATCATTGGGGGGAATATGAACCTGTTATTAGTTGATGCACACAGCCAAGGTTACTACCACCAGCAATCAGCGGCTACGCTGAAAGTCGGTGACATGGAAACTCAGGCTATCTACAACACACTCCGCTCTGTTAAACGTCTCGCTTCTATCCAAAAAGCCCGTGTCGTTATTCTTTGGGATGGTAAGACCGTCAAGCGCAACGCAATTTATGCAGATTACAAGAAGCGTGAACCAAACCCTGACATGGAAGCCATGAAAGAGAAATTTAAGCTCCAGCGCCCGTATATCCAAAAGGCATTCTCTTATCTCGGCGTCGAACAGTTTATTGCCGAAGACGGCGAAGCGGATGATTTGGCCGGCTTATTGGTCAGTACGGAAAAAGACAAATACGAGCATATCTATTTGCTTTCTGGTGACGGGGATTACAAGCAATTGGTTGATGAAAATGTGTCATTTATCAATCAGCGCAACGATTCCATTTTGCGCCTCGATAAATTCTTTGAAGACACGGGTTATCACACACCACTGGCATTTATCCAAGGCAAAGCACTTCAAGGCGATACGTCCGATACGATCCCCGGAGTTGGTGGAATTGGCGAGAAAGGCGCAAAAGAATTCTTGGCTGAATATGGCTCAGTTGCAGAAATCCGTCGTGTCGTTCTGTCAGGTGAAGAACTGATGAAAAGCCGTTCGTGTAAAGCGTTCGAGAAGCTGTCACGCAACGAGTTTAACGAAAAGCAGGGTATGGGGATGATAGATATCTTCAAACGCAACCTGCAATTGATGATGTTGCGTGGTTGTCCGTTAAAACCAGACACAATAACCCCTATTCCGATGGAATACGATCCTGAAAAGTTACGGCAGTTAATGTTAGAGCTGAACTTCCAGACAATTTTAGAAGATTTAGAGGTGTTTCTGACTCCATTTGAACGATACGGACTGAAAGGAGTTTCCGCATGATCACATCTTTAATTAATAAGGGTGTAACAGTCACCCCTACCGATTTAGCGAAAGAACTTGTTTCTATGTACGGTCGTAGTGGATTAGGTCGTGTCCGCACCATCCTTTCCCAGAATGAAATAAAGGTTACTGAGCGGGAATTAGCCTTAGTCCACAGCCATTGTATGACCATGTATAACCGTATTTGCAGAAAGCTGAATCAGAATTGTTTCGAGCCTGAGCAACTGGCAACTATTTACCCGTTAGAGAAAGCGAGTGCCTAACCATGTCAGCAGATAAAATGAAGAAATTTTTTAAAAGCAAAGTTAAATTCAATGCAAAGCAACAGCATGTCGAGGTCTGGCTTGATACTGGTTTACCACATCTGAATAAAGCAATCTCAGGTAAGTACAATGGCGGCTTCCCATGCGGTCGTATTGTGGAAATTTTTGGATGGGAGTCTTCAGGCAAAACATACATTGCTACTCAGGCTATGATTTCAGGTCAAAAAGCCGGTGGCATTTCAATGTTTATGGATCATGAAAAAAGTTTCGACTCACTCCTAGCCGAAAAATGTGGTTTGAATGTTGGTGAAGACGGAAACTGGATTTACCAACAACCTGAGACGTTTGAAGAATCTCTCGAATACGCCTCGTATATTGTAAAAGAGATCCGCGACGGGAAGATTATTCCGCCAACAGCGCCTATTGTCCTTGTTTTCGATTCTTTGGCAACAATGGTGCCGAAGCAAATTTTCGAGAAGTTCGCCAATAAAGCCAGTGGCAAAGCGACAAAGAAAGATGATCTGAATATGAATGATAATACGGCGCTGGCACGTTGTACGTCTTCCCACTTCCCTGCTCTGAGTCAGTGGGCGAGTAAATACAATGTATGTATGATTTTCCTCAACCAGTGCCGTCAAGATCTGAGCGTTACATTTGGCGACAACACCAAAGCACCAGGCGGTAAAGCGCCGGGATTCGCCGCTTCTGTTCGCGTCCAGTTAAGCAAATCCCAGATAAAAGAAGGTACGGAGCGAGTCGGTGACGTTGTAACTGCTAAAATTATTAAAAACAAGGTAGCTCCACCATTTAAAACTGCATCGTGGAGTTTCTACTACAACACAGAGATCGGTATCGACGCTACCGAGTCTTTAGTCGATCACATGCTGGCAGTGGGTTATCTGAAAAAGAATGATTCCGGTCGTATTCTTTTGGGTGAAAAAGCTTATTCACGAAAAGAAGTTGTCGAAAACTTCAAAAAGCTGCCTACTGAGAAAATCATTGAGCTACTTGAAAAGTGGCATACTGAAAATGCTGAAATTGCGGATGCTGCAATGGATGGAGGTGAGCCGGAAGATTACGAAGAAGAATGATACATATATCAACAAGGGCGAGTTATGCGCCCTTTTTTACTTATCTATTTTTATATCACTACATTGAAATTATACTCTATAACGGATAAACTGTCATTATCCCCTATAAGGGATAATATTGATTTAGCCTTTAGGAGGAATATTTATGAAGATAACATCACCTAAAACACTAGCGGTGGCAATTCGAGATAAACGCAAGAAAATACAGATGACTCAACAGAAGACTGCCGATCTTATTGGAATGAAACAAAGTACAGTATCAGCTTTCGAAAATACCCCAGAAAAAAGCAAGTTGGAAACTTTATTCAAATTGCTGTCAGCATTGGATCTAGAGCTAGTTATCACTGAACGAAACCCAAATAAATGCGCTAATAGTGGTTGGTCTGAGGAGTGGTGATAAATGAAAATCCAGCACTTAATTGTTGCAATGAACGGTACAGAAGTCGGAGTTTTATTTCGTAATGCTAGTGGAGCTATGTCTTATCAATACAAACAGTCATGGATTGATACCGTTGGTGCACGCGCCATCTCTCTCTCCTTACCTCTGACTCCCCATAAATATACTGGGCGTGAAGTATTCAATTTTTTCAGTAATTTGTTACCAGATTCAAATATTATACTTGCACGTATGCAGGCCAAATTTAAAGTAGATACTGCCCACCCGTTCGATCTGTTGGCTAATGTGGGACGAGATTGCGTTGGCGCAATTCAACTTTACCCAGAAGGTTCAAATGTTACTTCTGTAAGAGAAATACATTCAGAGCCTCTTAGCGAAGGAGATATAATTCAGCTACTTGATAATTACCAGACCACTCCGCTTGGAATGAACAATGATACTGATTTCAGGATTTCTTTAGCTGGCGCACAAGAGAAAACCGCACTGTTATGGCATCAGAAACATTGGCAGCGCCCTATTGGCAGTACACCAACTAGTCATATATTTAAACTACCAATAGGCAGAATAGAACAAAATAATATCGACCTAAGCGAAAGCTGCGAGAACGAATGGTTATGTCTCAAAATAGCCAAAGCATTTGGTTTTCCAGTAGCAAATGCTGAATTAGCAACATTTGGTGATAAACGAATATTGATCGTGCAAAGGTTCGATCGACGATGGTCTAATGACGGCTCTTGGTTAATGCGTCTACCACAGGAAGATATGTGTCAGGCTCTGGGGATATCTCCCGCACAAAAATATGAATCAGATGGAGGGCCGGGTATTTCAGAGATAATGAAATTGCTTATCAACTCTCGGCAATCAACACTGGATCGGACAACATTCTTTCGAGCACAAATTTTATTTTGGCTGTTAGCTGCCATAGATGGTCATGCCAAAAATTTCAGTGTATTTATTGAACCTGAATCATCTTTTACTATGACGCCATTGTACGATATCTTATCAGCCTACCCTCTGTTTCATGCTAGAGGAATTCCTCAGCAAAAAGCTAAAATGGCAATGGCATTACAAGGGAAGAATCGTCAATACAATTGGGCAAAAATTTTACCACGCCATTTTCTGAGTACCGCTAACCGTGTCGGGATATCTCCAGCACTGGCTACAAAATTAGTAACGGAGATGGGACAACAGGCATCTGACATTATCCAAAATGTCGCTACACAACTACCGGATAACTTCCCTTCACATATCAGTGATTCCATATTTGAAGGAATTACGAAACAAGCCAGTAAGCTCTGCAAAGTAACACTTGGGTAGTTTGAGAAATACCATGCTGTATTTCTCAACTATTAATCATACCAATGTTCTTATCTATGCATATTTAACAATATATCTAATTAATTTTAAAGGCATTATTTTAGTTCTTTTTATTTTGGCAAAATATTATCATTAACTAAACAATATAATTATCTTAATTATATAAATTACAAATTGTAACAGACAACATAATTAACTTATATGTTTACTCGCAACAAACAAAACAATATAATAAGTATTCAAATACCTATAAAAAGATATTATGAATAATTTAATTATTGTACTGGTTCTGCTTTACATTGGCGGAGCCGGTTTAATGCTTGAATCTCTGTTGCGGCGTAATAAACAACATCCATTTTTAAAATGCTGGTTGTGGATGTTCTGTTGTTGGCCCCACATCAAATCAGAAGTTGCCAGATTGACAATTACCGATACGAATGCGGTGAAAGTCAGATACAAAATTCCACCACTCTGACGGAGAGGGAAATACTAGGCTGTTGATGCAGGATACATACAATCAGAATACCGATATAGCGGATAGAATAGAAAATGGTGTGAAGCTACAATTCAACCCGCATCACACTGGATATAGGGTCTTTTTGATACCTGAGTTCTAACAATCTTTAGCTGCGGTAATAAAGCGCCATGATTATTACTCATCTATTGCCTTTATCATTGCTTCCGCAAAAACCATAAGCATAAACAGTTTATTCCTTGTTCTAGGGAATTCCTCAAATCTACTTAAGGTAACAGAGTATTTTCATATTAGCGGTTAAATATTTCTCAATAATCACTATCTATAGTAGTCATTATTCTGATTTTTAAGGCAATAATCGTTATATCATCTATCCTTCAACTTGCCTTTACATAACCTTCCCAAGTAATAACAGAAAAACCCGCACAAATGGCGGGTTTTTCTGATTTTGCAAAGAGGATACTTGTAGTTACGCATGTTTCGCCAGTTCACGCCTAGCCAATTCTGCAAAGAATCCGCTACGGCTGTGGTACTCACGATGTGAGTTCACATAGTCATCAATTCTCACCAACAGAAATTGTGGCAAGGTAATGTTTAATTTGGTTGTTCTACCTTCGTATTTAGTCAAATCAATATCAACGTAAGCCCAAATTCCACCGTTGCAATCTTCATCATTAAGATGATCAGCTACAGTTTTTGCCTCTACAGGTGTATGACCGTTCTCACTCATATACTCAAAATAAGTATCTAAGGCATTTGTAGCATCAGAAATTGCATCATCTATAGTATCGCCAGCGAAATAACAACCAATTACGTCTGGTACGAAGCCGGAAAATGAACCGTCATCAGCCTGATGTAAATAGATTGGGTATCTCATAGTTACCTCATTTTTAGTCGGAATAAGCGACCACTGACGGCCGCTTAACATCATAATTATTTCAGATTTGCTTGTTTTAGTAATTTGTTTAGCGTTCCTACCGCAATATCTTTACGCGGGTGGGGAATTACTAACGGTGTGGGTTCTCCTCATTTGCAAAATTCAAAGTAATTTTACTTCCATTCATACCCACAGCCACCATCAACACCAATTCATGATGATCAATAAAAATACATAGATCATCATCGCAATGATGTAGAATGAAAGTGAGTAATGATGAGAACATATGCACTGACGACCACTATAAAGAGTGACTTAGCAATTTCGCCGTAAACCCTCGCCCGATAGGGCGGTGAGAAGTCACCGCATCCACGATCGACTTGTTATAGATACAAATGAATTTATCGTTACATTGCCACAACATAAACCAGTAAGATGAAACGACCACTATAGTGAGTTGATTCCTCATTATAGTGGTCTTCTGTTTTTACTCTCTATAGCGGTCGTTAATTTGCTATTTATTTGATTTTCTGATTTTTTCTAACAATTCAAGTTCTTCCCTTGTCAATTCAGCCAAAATAGTATCATCGCTCTCTATAGTGGTCTTACATCCTTTAGTGGTCTTTGCTTTCTTAACTGTTTTAATCGGCTTGTTTTTCTTGAGCTTAGGAGTCCGTTCGTGGATTAGGAAGTAAACTGAATTACCTTTTTTAGTCTCTGTGCAATCTAGATAGCCAATCTCTTTTAATTGCTCTAATGCTCGTCTGACAGTAGCGTTCTGAGTATTGGGGCGAGATTTAAGATTTAACCGTGCCCTAAGCCTCGCCATTGATACGGGGGCTGGACTGGTGGGCAAACTCTCTATGAACGTATAAAGTGCCTGAGCGCTTTCCTTGCGCGCTAATTCGTTAATTGCCCGTAATTGCAGTAATACCTTATGGTCAAACTGATACAGCTCAAATATCTTCGGGTCAGCCTGAATTGTCACCGTATCCTCTTTCATATCATAGTAAGCTGACTGAACGAGGTGAGTATGATAAGACTTTGAATCATTAGTAAAAGAGAGTGTCGTAGAGACTATTCGCCGGAGTGATTCATCCAAACGTTCTCTCAGGCGTTTTGATGATCTGGCAGACGGAATACCACAGAGTTTTACAAAATCGACAAATTTAAGGGTGACTTTATCGCCTATCACTTTATGTTTTGCAAACGAGTGTATGATCCCGACCCATGTTTTAAAGTCATTGTCCATATCAAGCCGTTCTCCGGTTATCTTGATATTGTTATATCCCTCTGATTTTGCAAGAGAAAGTTGTTTCAATTCCTCAGTTGCATCCATTGACGACATGAGATTTCGTTTGCTTCGGTTCGTGGATTTCAAAGTAGGGACAAACAATCCTAGTCGCATCAATGCGACAGGCTGAACGGTATTGTTAGTGTTCGGTGTCAGTGTAATTATCTCACCGGTTTCTTTGTTTACTTCTGTTAATGCAGAAGCTAGAACGACATTAGCTATTGAATTTTCAGACACAAATTACCTCCCACACCCTGAGTAGAACACTATCTATAGTGGTTTATTATTGCTATCTATAGTAGTCGTGTCATTAATGTTTATAGTGGTTTATTTACTCTTTATAGTGGTCGGGTTACTCTTTATAGTGGTCATCAATTAGCTAAACCTATTGATATTTATACGTAATCAGCAACGAGGATCTTTGGGAACTAATCGGAGCTATTATTGGATCTATCTTGTGGATATCTGAATAACTCGCTAGTGAATAAAAATATGGAGCCTCTCCCTATAGTGGTCACATTTGCTCTTTTAAGCCGTCATTTTGCTGACTACAGTAGTCATTCTCACTCTCCTTAGAGGTCTATTTCCTCTCTATAGTAGTCGTTGATACCGCTTAAGACCTTGTGCCACAACCCCTACGGAGATCGGGGATCTTTATTGATCTTTATAATGATCTATTTGGAACTTATTATTGGATCGGTCGTGTGAATAACATTCATAAAATCCCGTCGTATCCCAATTTAACCTTTAACTCATTGGCAGATAATGCAAATCAAAAAAAAATACCTAAGGAAGACTAAAACTAGGCAAATAGACACAAGCCATTTCTTTTCAGCTATGATCGCTTTGGTAAAATATAAATAAGGCAAATCATGACTGACTCTCAACAAAAAAATAAACGTGTAAGACGATTGGAAAAAGGCGTCTACACTATAGAGCCTAAATCAGTACGATCCCGAAATGACCACTTGTGTCAGGTATGTTCTATCATTTCAAATTGTCCTATCCAACGCGCTTTATCGTTCACAGAAGGTCATGCTGAGGCAGTTATCAGAACATGTGCCAGATTTGTGCCCTCAATCCCCTTTTGCTCCCCATACGTTGGTCTTCACTTCTCAACATTTAATACATTAAGAGCGGGTACAACGTGGCAGGAACGATTGGTAAAAGGGAAAGTTGTAGCTCTTACAGATTCAAAATCTGGCGATATCATTCGATTTGGCAAAGTGAAAAACGTTATCTCAGGTGGAATCGATAAGATGCTGGAAGTACACGCTCAATTTAACCACATTGCTATGGCCGGAAAAGGCGTTGATGAAGTCGAAAGAGTGATCCGTAAGTCTTATGGACACTTCTTAAAGCCAGATTCCAAGCTGACCGCAATCTATATTGAGAACGTCTCGCATGAACTCATCGATAAAATTGATAAGAAGCTCGGTGATACACCGGAAGATGTTGAAAGCAACGTAATTAATCTTTCATGGCATAGGAACCTGTAAGCCAGAATATACACTAAAAAGGCACTCAATATACTGATTGCCTTATATTTTTACTTTCTCGCCTTTTTTATTCTGATACCATTTAAATGATAATACGTATTTATTTACATACTAAAAGGTAAAAGAAAAAATGAAGAAAGCGTTGTACGGCTTAATATCTGATACGCACTACCATGTATGGGATGCCTTTGCTTCAACCGCTCATGATGGTATGAATTCTCGATTAAAAATACAGTTAGATGCCACGAGAGAAGCTGTAATCTCCGCTAAAGAAGCTGGTGCAAAGGCTCTGTTTCATGGTGGTGACGTATTTCATGTTCGTGGTTCAATTGCCCCAACCGTCCTGCACTTCACGTCTGAGTTGTATGATTGGATCATAAATACGCTCGGTTTAGATGTTTATATCCTCGCTGGCAACCACGACTTAGAAACCAATGATTCTGTATTCTCAGCCAACGCCTCAGCATCATTTGCTAAAATTGGCGCAAAGATTGTGTGCTCTAAGACATCTCAAACGTTCGATATCGATGGTGTTAAAGTTCACATGATTAGCTGGTACAACGATCACAAAGAACTTTTAAACACCGTTAAAGAGTTGGCAAAAACACTCGATTCCACTGTCCCAAATGACCTGATAATCCATACCTCAATCAACAAAGCGATACCAGGTATGCCCGATGTTGGAATGGAAGCTGAAGAATTTGAGGGGTTGGGTTTCCGCTATGTTCTTTCCGGCCATTATCACAACCACAAAGAGGTCATTCCCGGTGTTATCTCTATAGGCGCATTGACGCATCAAAATTGGGGCGACATTGGCACTACAGCAGGTTATATGTTGATTAACGCTGACGGATCATATTCACAATACTCAACACAAGCCCCTATTTTCCTCGAACTAGACGGAGATATGGAAGAATCGGCAATCAAAGGGAATTACGTTCGCATCCGCGCTGTAATCAAAGACGACGAAGAGGGTAAAAAAATTGAAAAAATGGTGAAATTACTCGGTGCAAGCGGTGTAACGAGAAACTTTACTATGGAATCGGCTCTGGTTGGAGCGACGACAGCAACAGCGGGTACAGCCAAAATTGACAGCTTGAAAGAATCGGTTGGCAACTATTGCATTCTAATGGGAAAAAGCGACACCTCGATTGATGTAACCAAACTGACAGCGATTTGTGACGATGTGTTATCCCAAGCAGAGGGCAAAGAATAATGAAATTTATCAAAATGACGGCAGAAAACTTCATGCGTATAGCGGAAGCAAAAGTCGAACTGAACGATCGTGGTCTAATTCTTATCCAAGGCAAAAACACCGATGATACTTCTGCAAACAGCAATGGTTCCGGTAAGTCAACGTTAATGAACGCCCTGTGTTGGGGATTGTATGGCGAAACAGCCAACGGTTTAAAAGCTGATGATGTGCTCAGTACCGATCATGAAAAGAACTGTCGTGTCGCTATCATCGTCGAAGATGAGGACGGGAAACGTTACTCAATCATGCGACATCGTGCTCATACCGCGAATAAAAACCGTCTGATAGTTTCATGTGAAGATGGTGATCTCACCAAAGGCACAGATAAACTCACTCAGGAATTTATCGAAAAGCTGATCGGGGCTTCAAAGGAAGTCTTTCTGGCTTCAATTTACGCCAGTCAGGAAAATATGCCCGATCTACCCGGTATGACAGACAAGAACCTGAAAGCGATTGTCGAAGAAGCCGCTGGAGTGGATCGTTTAACTCATTCCTATGAGATTGCCCGTGATCGTCATAATGCAAAATTGGCAGAGCGTGATGGTGTAGCCGGTAAGATTACAATTATGGATCGTTCTTTCAGTAGTGCGCTCGAAACTGCGGAAGAAACCTTAAATTCCGCTGAGACATGGGAAGCCGGTCGCAAATTGCGAATTGATGAAGCAAAGAAAGTAATTGATGCGGCGGAAATAAATTTAGCCGAACTTCAGTTATCCAACCGCGACAACCCTACTCTTGAGTCGATTGATGAAAAGATAAAGGTGTTACGTGCCAGTATTTCTGGCGTGACTGAGCATGACCGCAAAATCAGTGAACTGGAATCTGCAATTGCCAAAGTTCGTTCGACACAGACAATTAAACAAAACGAAATCGACCGTCTGAAAGCTCAGGTAAAACGTGCTATGACGAACGCCACCGAGGTTTTGGCTAAAGTGGGTGTGCCATGTACTGAATGCGGTAAACCATACTGTGAGAGTGATTTAGAGACGGTAAAAAAAGGTCATATCAAAAAAGCGAAAGCTGATATAGCACATATTACTACCGAACTAGCGCCTGAAATAACCGTCGTAACCGACCAAATAGTCAAAGCAGAAACAGCACTTAATGCTCTGAAAGCCACTCGACCTAACGTTGACACAGAAATGGAAAAGATAGCCGCATTCCAAAGACAGCGTACTTACATCGAAAAATCGACCAACGATGAACTGGCCGGCAAGCGTGTCTTGAAAGCTGAAATTGAGAAGTTAAAGGCGATTGAAGCTGAGTTAAATCCGTTTACCGCGCTTATTGAAAAGACAAAAAACGAAGCCGCGCTCCTGAAAGATAATTTAAAGACTTTAAAGAAAAACAAAGGAACATTAGACGACGAATGTGCCTTGTTGGAACATGCACGGAAAGTGTTTTCTCCGTCTGGTGTCCGTAGCCATATTCTATCCAATGTTACTCCTTTCCTGAATGCAAGAACGGCGGAATATCTTAATACGCTTTCAGACGGATCGATAACAGCGGTTTGGTCTACGATGGAAACCACAAAAAAAGGTGAAGTCAAAGACAAATTCAATATCTCTGTTTCTAAAGAAAGTGCCTCCAAGTCGTTTGCCGGATTATCCGGTGGTGAGAAGCGTAAAGTCCGTATTGCCACCGCCTTAGCATTGCAGGATTTAGTTGCCAGCCGAGCTACTAAGAATATCCAGTTATTTATCGGTGATGAAATCGATGATGCCTTGGATATTGCTGGTCTTGAGCGATTAATGGCAATCCTCGAAGTCAAAGCCCGTGAACGCGGAACCGTGATGATTATCTCTCACAAAGAAATGAAGTCATGGTTCAGAGAGACTATTACGGTTGAATCTAAAGGTGGTCGTTCGTATGTCCACTAAGTTACCTATTCAGCAAGCTACCGTTTTGGCGGTAGCAGTTGCGGATATTTCTCGCTTGCCGCGGATTTTCGCTGATATTAGAAGTATTGTTGAGCCGACTGTGAAATACAAACAGCCAGCAAATGAAAATCACTATATAGCCAAGGTGGGTTTGGATTTTGCCGATGATGATAAATCAGGTCGGATTACGATCACTGATAATAACTGGCATAAAGATAGCCCAAGGCTCAGAAAAGTATTTGGTAAAGAGGTTGTAGATAAAATTGACAACTGGTTATCAATGAAAATGCTAGACGGTGTTATAGATCTTTTAGTTTCCATTACACGGATTCATACCGTTTTAGGTGGTAAAAGTGATTTTATCCTGATGGCATACACACCCTATCTTGACGCAGACAATATCGAGGATAATCGCAAGTTAATTTACGCAAAAGCAGACCATCTTTTGTTGAATGAAGAACTTGGGTATGACGCTTATTACCATTCAGCTATCGGGAATATGTCTAAATCGCTCTCAGACAGCTTTTATGAAGTTGAGAGTGGGATAACGCCAGTCATGCCAGAAAAACGCTGTAAAACGGATTTAAGCAACGAATTTAGCCTACATACAGAAGGTTTTTCATTTAAAGCTGTCGTTAATCACGATAATTCAAAAATAACGGGTGAGTTAGGGAAAATAGCGTTGCTTTCTGATGGCTATTCCACAGGGGGAATTTTATCGGATGAGTCAGCAGAACAAGAATTATCTTTACCGAAAGAAACGCCGGCAGTTAAACCAAAACCAATGAATGAGTCAGCAAGTATATCGGTTAACGGTCGTTCATTCGCATTCGGTTCATTTTAAATCAATCACAAACAGGTAACTACATGAGTAAAATAATCAAAATCGCTGGCATAGATCCGAGTATGAGTAATTTCGGTGTCGTATTTGGTGAGCTGGATATCACTACTAATCAGATTGTCAAAATTGAACGTATGGAGCTGGTGCAGACAGAATCCGGCGATAAGAAGTCAGTGCGTGTAAACAGCGACGATTTACGCCGTGCAAGCGAGATTTGGAAAAAAGTAAAGCCAATTATCGATCAGGCTCAATTAGTGTTTTGTGAATTACCGATTGGTAGCCAATCAAGTCGTGCTCAAACGTCATACGGTATTTGTATTGGTGTTCTGGCATGTATCGATAAGCCATTGATTCAGATAACGCCTATCGAAATTAAGCAGTTTGTGGCGAATAAAAAAACGACCACGAAAGAAGAAATTATTGAATGGGCTGTTGGCAAGCATCCAGAAGCGCCTTGGCTCAGAAGAAAAGAAAAAGGCGTTGTTAAGCTGGTAAATAAAAATGAACATCTGGCCGATGCTGTTGCGGCAATTCATGCCGGTATTCAAACTGATCAATATCGTCAAATTTCTACGGTTATTTCCTCTCTGTTATAAACCCACATATTGAACACTTATAGATCAACCACACAAGATATTGTTTTTGTGTGGTTGATAATACGTAATTGCATACCTATCATAATTAAAATATAAACAACGTGGAATGATGTAAATGACCTTATTTGTTACTAAACGTGACGGATCACAAGTGCCGTTCGATACTGAGAAATTTAATCGTGTTGCTATGTATGGAACTAAGGGAATCGATGGTGTTAGTGCATCAGCTATCGCAATGAAAGTGCATATCAGCGCGAAGAATGGCATTAAAACAACGGATATTCACTCCCTTATGGTGAAAGCTGCGGCTGATCTAATTTCTGTCAACTCACCAAACTATAGCCGTGTAGCAGCGAAATTAAATATAGGTTTAATCCGTAAAGAAGCCTTTGGTGGTTACGATTATCCTAATCTGCTTGAGCATATCCAACGTAATGTTGATCGTAAAAAGTATGATAAAGAACTACTGACTAAATACACATCTAAAGAGATTAACGAACTCGGTGATTATCTGAATCCTGAGCGTGATGATTTGTTCGGCTATGCGGCCACCGTTCAGTTACGCGGCAAATATCTGGTTCAGAACCGTGTTACTGGCGAGCTGTACGAAGCGCCTCAGCACGTTTACATGCTTTCAGCTATGTGTTTTTTCCAAAACTGGAACAAAGATACTCGCTTACAAATGGTGAAAGACTTTTACGACGCTACATCGACGTTCAAACTCTCTTTGCCGACGCCTATTATGGCGGGTTTACGTACCCCAACTCGCCAGTTTAGCTCTTGTGTGGTGATGGAAGCAGGTGACTCTCTGCCATCGATTTACACAACGGCATCAGCAATCGTGAGCTATGTATCTCAACGTGCTGGTATTGGCCTTGGCTTCGGTTCTATTCGTGCCTTGGGCAGTGAGATCCGTGGTGGTGAAGCAAACCACACTGGCGTCATACCATTCCTGAAATACTTCCAAGCGGCTGTCAAATCGTGCTCTCAGGGTGGTGTTCGTGGCGGGGCGGCTACTGCGTTTTATCCACTATGGCACCGTGAAACACAAAATCTGTTGGTGCTGAAAAATAACCGTGGCGTTGAAGAAAACCGTGTTCGTCACATGGATTACGGTGTGATGATTAATGGTCTTTTGTATAAACGTCTTACTGAAAGCAAAAACATTTCTCTGTTCAGTCCGAATGATGTGCCTGGTATGTACGATGCCTTTTTCTCTGATCAGGCTGAATTTGCCCGTCTGTATGAAGAGGCTGAGGCTGATGAAAGCATTAAACGGATTAGTGTACCGGCTGTGGAACTGTTTTCGTCAATCATGCAGGAACGCGCTTCTACCGGTCGCATTTATATTGCTAACGTAGACCACATGAACACTCACGGGGCATTTAATCCGGCGGTGGCTCCTGTTCGTCAATCCAACCTTTGTATGGAAATTGCGTTACCTACAAAACCGCTCGAATACATGGATGATCCAAACGGTGAGATCTCTCTGTGTACGTTGTCAGCGTTTAACTTAGGTGCAATTGAAAGCCTCGATGAGCTAGAACACCTGTCATTCTTGCTTGTGTCGGCACTTGATGCGTTGTTGGATTATCAGAAATATCCTGTTAAAGCGGCTGAGAACTCGACCAAGAATCGCCGTAGTCTTGGTGTTGGCGTGACAAACCTAGCCTATTATTTGGCGAAGAACGGTTTCAAATATTCTGACATTGCCGGTGATCAGTTCGTTCATGACACATTTGAAGCATTCCAGTATTACCTGCTCAAAGCATCTAATCGGTTGGCTAAAGAATTCGGTGAATGCTCTTTGTTTAATGAAACTCGTTATGCCAATGGTGAGCTACCTATCGACCACTATAGGAAGCAATTAGATAAGGCGGCTGTTGGTGTAACTGAACCGCTGAAAATGGATTGGGAAGCGTTACGCGCTGATATCAAAGCGTATGGTTTACGTAACTCAACTGTTTCGGCGCTGATGCCGTGCGAAACCTCAAGCCAGATCACAAATAGTACCAATGGTATCGAGCCACCTCGTGGACCTATGTCAGTGAAGATGAGCAAAGAAGGTACTGTTCGCATGATTGTGCCGGAGTTTGAGCGTCTGAAAGATCGGTATGAGTACTTCTGGCAGATGGGCAGTAACAAAGGTTATCTGACAAAAGTTGCGATTATGCAAAAGTTTGTGGATCAGTCCATTTCCGCGAATACTAATTACGACCCTGAAATTTATCCTAACGGTCGTGTGCCTATGGATGAGCTTCTGCGTGACCTGCTGATGGCTTATTCGATGGGTGTTAAGACACTCTATTACCACAATACCCGTGACCGCTCTGGTGAGGAAGATGAGCGTGAAACCCCAACGGCACCAGCCGGTGATGATTGTGGCGATGCCTGCAAAATCTGATCCCTGAATTCACTGATAGAGGTGGGCTTATGCTCACCTTTTTATTCGTCTTGAGTACCTAATTAACTAATACAAAATACAAAAAGTTACATAAAAAGGAAAAAGTATGTCAGGTTATTCCGTATTTCGACAAGCAAAGAATGATGCCACTAAAGAACCTATGTTTTTCGGTTTAAGTGTGAACGTGGCTCGTTACGATCAGCAAAAACACCGTTTGTTTGAAAAGGCGATTGAACGCCAACTGAGCCTGTTCTGGCGCCCGGAAGAAGTGGATGTGAGTAAAGATCGCATCGACTACCAGAACATGCCGGAACATGAGAGACACATTTTTATTTCTAACCTGAAATATCAAACTCTGCTGGATTCTGTTCAGGGACGCGCCCCAAATATTGCCTTTCTGCCTATCTGTTCACTGCCGGAACTGGAAACATGGATCGAAACATGGTCTTTCTCTGAAACGATTCACAGTCGCAGCTACACGCACATTATCCGTAATCTGGTTACTGATCCTGAAACTATCTTTGACGGCATTGTTGAAGATGAAATGATCCTCGCACGCGCCTCATCCGTGTCAGAAGAATATGATCGTCTGATTAAACTGTTTGTTGCTCGTGAATATCTTGGCGTTGAGGAATTTGAGCGTCAGTACGGTGAAGAGGCGATTCAGGAGCAGGTATTTAAAACATTGGTGGCGGTCAATACACTTGAGGCTATTCGCTTCTATGTCAGCTTCGCCTGTACGTTTGCTTTTGGCGAGCGTGGTGTGATGGAAGCCAACGCAAAGATCATGAAGTTTATTGCCCGTGATGAAGCGTTGCATTGCCATGTCACTCAGGAAATGCTCAAACTGATGTACAACGGCCGCGAGGGCGAAATGTGGAAGCGAATTGCGGAACGGAACCGTGATTTTGTTATTCGCACGATGGTTTCGGTGGCTGAACAGGAAATGAATTGGGCTGATTATCTGTTTAAAGATGGCTCTATGATTGGCCTGAATGCCGATATGCTAAAAGAATACGTGAAATACCGCGCCAATGTCGCAATGAAACGAATTGGATTTGATGCGGTGTTTGCAGAGATTAGCCACGACCCGTTACCTTGGGTGAACAACTGGTTACTATCAGATAACGTTCAGGTTGCCCCGCAAGAAACGGAGAAAGCGGATTATCTGACTGGTCAAATAGACTCTCAGGTCAACACTGGAGCATTGTCTGGCTTTGAAATCTGACGACACCTGCGATAAATGAGTGACGGGAGTTGTCGTTTATTTATTATCTATATCAATTAGTAAATAATAAAAATATTTTATTTTTGGAAATAATATAATGAAGAAAACAAGCGCAACCATGAAGCTAAACCCAACTGAAAAACAGCCGATTAGAAATTCTGAGTATATCAGTAGCTTTTACGATATGGTTAAAGAGTTTCATCAGGTGTTTGAGCATCCCATTGAAAGTAACGAGGTCACTGCTGATATGTTCCACCTACGCGCCAATTTGATCCGTGAAGAAGCCAAAGAGGGTGTTAAGGCGATTAACGAAAATGATAGCATTGAAATACTGGACGCTGCCGGTGATACCGTTTACGTTCTGACCGGTACTCTGGTTATGTTAGGCGGATCTTTAAGCCACGCGCTTGCATTTGATTACAAGAAAGAATCATTGACAAAAAATACGCAACATAACCTCTCATCTGGCTTTATGGATGATATGAAGTCAGCATTCGAGCACTCAATTTATATCGCCGATCAGTTGGAATTATTGGCTGATAATATGGATAGAGGGAATGTAGTAACGGCCATAGAGGATTTGGTTCTGTTTCCGGCGGCTATCGCAGATGCTCTGCACTTATTCAATTTCCTGTTAAGTATTTCAGGTGTAGATCTTGCTGAACTGACGGCTACAATTCATGAATCTAACATGTCTAAACTCTGGTCGAGTGACGCAACGATTCGCAGAGAACAAGTTGAGAACTGTAAGTATGACGCTGATGATTTGGCATTTCGTACCTGTACTTCTCGTGATGGGGTGATCGGTTATCGTATTTCTGACGGCAAGATTTTGAAATCACCGAGTTACACACCGGTTGATTTAACACCATTCTTAAAACAATGCACAGAATTAGCATAAAATTATTGATAAGTAAGCGAATACATACTATATTTGTGTCGCCTTATTTATTTTGAATTGAACTAATTTTGCTGTCGTTCCGGTAATATCGATAGCCGATTGTAAGCACACTTTTAGAGTGTGCTTTTTTTTGTTTACTGCCTAACTAACTTATATAAAATATAGTAAGTAAATACATATCTATAGCAAATAAAAATGACTGAAAAAAAATCACCAAAAAACAACCTGTCTTTGATTAATGACGAGTCATACCGCGATATCGTAGCGGATATTGTCGTCAACGGTTTTCCTTCAAGCTCTGAGAGAACTGGTGTCGGTACATCTGGCATCTCTTTTATTCCGAGCTTTTACTACTTAAACGGTGGTCTTGTGCCGATGATTTCAGGCAAAGCCGTTAATCAGCATCCTCTTTTGGTTGAACTTGAGTGGTATTTCAGAGGGCTGACAAACGTTCGTTTCCTGAATGAAAATGGCGTGAAGATTTGGGATCTGTGGGCAAATGAAAATGGCGACCTTGGGCCTGTCTATGGGAAGCAATGGCGTAAATGGCGTGATACTCGCGTAGTGACTCCTGAACAGTTTGAGCAAATCAAGCACAGAGGCTATGTGGTCGATGGCGAACTGACAGATGGACGTTTGGCTGTCACCCGTGAAATCGATCAGTTACAACGCATTGTGGACAATCTGCGTAATGATCCTGAAAACCGCCGTAACATCATGTTAGCGTGGAATGTGGGTGAATTGGAAGATATGGCTTTGCCTCCTTGTCACTTTGCTTTCGGCGCATGGAGTCGTGAATTAGATCCCGTTAATCGTCTCGTGATGGCATTCAATATCGGCGTAAATCATATCGATCACAACGTCGATTCCAAGTATGCCTCTTTCGCGCTGGCAATTAAGCCAGTGATGGAGAGCAACAATCACGATTACAACTGCTTTATGGACGGGTTAACGCACAAATGGCTTGACCATTACAACATCCCTCGTCGCGTTCTAAATACCGGAATGGTTCAGCGCAGCGTTGATACCTTTGTCGGTATGCCTTTTAACATTGCTGGTTATAGCATTATTACGCACTTTTTAGCCCACATTACCGATCACATGGCGGCGGGTTTCTCACATTTCGGCTTTGATGTTCACTTGTATAACAATCACGCAGAAGGCGTTGATACGTATATGAAGCGTGAAGATATTGCTGAAAACGATCCTATCGTTGTGTTCCCTGAGTCATGGAAAGAGCTGAGTGACTTCAATTGGCAGGGGATCAGTATCTTTGGTTATCAATCTCATCCGTGGATTAAAGTCCCAGTAGCAAAATAAGGACATTTCACATGCAACCTTTAGTTATTTGCACAATAGACGGTGTGCTTTCTGACAACTCAGACCGTCTTCATCTGATGAAAGAGGGCAGTTTTATTGAATACAACGAAAGACATGAGCGAGACGATGCGATCATTGCCTCCGTTCGTATGCTTAAAGGATTTCAGCGCACCGGCTGTGACATTCTGATTGTTGACGACCGCCCTGCTGAGTATAAGGAGCAAACCGAAGCTTGGCTTAAAGAACAAGGCGTCTTCTTTGACTATCTGTATTTGCCTGAACCGAAAGAGATGGGTCGTTATTTCAAAATGAAAGCGATTAAAGAACATCTGCGCGAGAACGGCGGTCAGATCATTGCTGTGCTTTGTACTGAGCGTCAGGACGAACACGATTTTCGCAATCATCCACATCGGCCAACGGTCTATTCGATTTCAAGAGGTGCTATGTGATTTCCCTTATTGCGGCTGTAGGACGTGGCAACGGCATTGGCGTGAATAACGCCCTGCCCTGGCACAGTTCTCGCGATCTGAAACTGTTTAAGAATAAGACGGTTGGTGAAATTGTTGTGATGGGTCGCAAAACTGCGGAAAGTTTGGGTAAACCATTGAAAGACCGCTTCAACTTTGTTCTATCACGCAATCCTAATCGGGTTCCGGCTGGTTTTTCGATTATTCGTGATATCAGTGAAGTGAAAGATCTGGCTCGGTTGCACTCCGTTTATATCATCGGAGGCGCCGAGATTTATCGTCAGTTTATCGATATAGCTGACCGCGCTTTTATCTCCCATATTGAAGCTGACACGCCCGATGCAGACACCTTTTTCCCGATGGATGAGCTTAAAGCCGCATTCAACCGCCGTATGACGTTGAACTATTACGACGAGTTAGAAAATGAACCAGCATTTGATCATGTGATGTATTGGAAGCAAAAAGAATGAATCATCAATTTAGGCTTGGATTATGTGGCGCTCAAGGGTCGGGAAAAACGACCTTGGCCAAAACTTTTTCTGAACAAACCGGCGTTCCTTACTTTGACGCAGGTGTACGGCATATTCTCAAGCGCAACGGTTTTGACTGCCGGGCGGAAATGACTCTGCCAGAATATTTCAGAATGCAGAAAACAGTATGCAAAGAGTTGTTTGCCAGCTATCCAACAGAAAGTTTTGTCACCGACCGAACCCCCATTGATGTAATGGCTTATACGCTGGCATATGTACCACCGACGATATCGACTGACACGAAAGAGGGTTATGACATCGAGCTTGGTCTTACCGATATCATTTCAGAATTACGTTTAGCGACCGAAAAGCATTTTAGCAATATCGTGATGGCAAGAGGTACTTTTGTTTCTGGTCAGACAGATACACGCACGGACAGAGCTTCTGTTCATTTAGGTTACAGACTCAAAATTGAAAGTCTGATCGAGGGAGAAATGAGACGTTTTTCTGAGTTTACGAATACTGCCGGCGTCGTCTTTCAGGTAATACCCTCCCACATTCAAGATTTGTCTAAGCGGGTTGATTCACTGATTGGTGTTTACGAAAAACATATCGATTCATACGGGTACGAAACCAGCACCTTCCATTAATCCTTTAATACCTATGTGGTTGGCTGAAAATATGCTGACCACATAATGGAGATTTTACAAATGTCAGATGAAGCAATGAACCACGATGATTGCCCTAATGCAGAAGAAGAGCTGATCGATCTGCGTGACGAGATTGATCGCAAGACGTTGGCATCAATCGAAAATATTCTAATCAAGCTGGAAAAACGTTTTATTACTCGCAATGAAGCGAAAGTGGCTATCTATGCGGTATTTGATGCGGTTCAAGGTTTGGTAAACAGTGATGTTGGTGAAGTTCTGAATGCGGCGTTAACAGAGATTCAGAAAAACGATAAAGCAGATCAGTTTCCTATGGTATTTGCTCATAAAGGTGCAGTGGTTGTTTTAAAACTGGATATGTTTTCCCGCACAGTTACGTACATGATAGTGAAAGCTGACGGTACTAAGATGGAAAAGTCAGAAGTCTTAGATGATGAGCCGGCCGCGTTGAAATCAGCGATCACAAAAGCGATTACATTCACCAAAAATGGAGCTGTAAAGCTATGACGCATACCGTCGTTGGTCTTGACCTTGAAACAACAGGTCTGGAATACGCTGACGGGCATCGTATCTTTGAAGTTGCATTATGCGCCCGTGACTTGCTTACGGGTTCTGCTATTAAAGATATCGCACTACGTTTCAATCCTCAGCGTGAACTATCTGCAAAGGCTCAGGAAATTACCGGCGTTAAATTGTCGGATCTGGTCGCAGAACCGTTATTTAAAAGTAAAGCACATGCCATAGCCTCGATACTTAACAATGCCACTGCGGTTGTGGCGCATAATGGTCTTGGTTTCGATAAGCCATTCATTGAGTATGAGTTAGGATTACATGGTCTGACGTTAAGACAGGATCTTATCTGGATGGACACCATGCTTCACGGCTTATGGGCGACGCAGGACGGTAAGCGTCCTAACCTGAGAGAGCTGGCTTTTGCTCTTGGGTTTGAATATGACGAGGAAAAGGCTCACGGGGCTTTGTATGATACACAACTCATGATGGATTGCTTCTTTGCTGCCCGTGATAAGTATGGATTGTTTCAGTTACCCAACGAAGATCAAATTAAATCCAATACAGTTCCACTTGGCTCAGGTTCAAAACTTTCCTATTTAAGCTAACCCTATTTATCATAAACATTGCACGGCGTGCAACATTGAAATATACTATTACACAGAGTGTAATATGGTTGGAATAATGATTAAATCTTTCAAGCACAAAGGATTGAAGCAATTTTTTGAAAAAGGCGTGACTTCAGGAGTATTGGCGCAAGATGCCGAGAGGATTACCACTAATGAGACAGTTTAAAATTTCCCATCCAGGAGAGATTATCGCCAGAGATTTGGCTGATATGGGTGTTAGTGGCCGTCGCTTTGCGCTCAATATAGGGGTAACGCCTGCGACTGTATCGCGCTTGCTTGCCGGTAAAACTGCGTTAACTCCACCATTAGCAATTCGTATTGCTGCCGCATTGGGGAGCACGCCTGAGTTTTGGTTACGTCTCCAAACTGCTTATGACCTTCGTCAGTTGGAAAATCAAATCGACACGTCTGGGATCGTTTTATACGGCGATCAGAACGAAACATCGCAGACCATCGTAAATCATTAAGCTCATTTAGCGGAATTTTTTTAAAATAAGGGCTGGAATTTCCAGCCTTTCCATATTTTGACTCACCTATCACTTCTCCTTTCTCGCCTACCCAAGTCATTCATAATCATTGCACCAAACGAACTTACTTAAATGTAAAGGAAAAATGTAAATGACTATGAATACCGCAACGACTGTTAACGAATCTGACAATTTATCTTTAGAAGCTATGCTGGCCGCTTTGGATAGTGGAGAGTTATCCAAACCAACTGTTGAGACAAAAAATAACGATCTGAGTGGGTTAAATGAGCTTGAAAAGTTGGCCGCAGAATTGAGTGCATTGGATTTTAAGAAAGATAGTGATCAGCTTTCAACGTTGTCACCTGTCAAAGTGGTTGAGTCTGAGCCAGTTATTTTCACACCGGAACCTGTTAGTTTAGATACTATTGATAAAGGTACTGATGAGCTTGAGGCAACGATGGCGGCTTTGTCAGAAACTTATGTGGCAGATAAACCGGCAATTGAACCAATTAAATCAGAAGTTGTTACCGAAGAACCTGTTGTGGCAACCGCCTCAGAAGAGATTGAAACTGAAAAACTCGCCGAATCTGGAAAGAGAGAAAAGCGTAAACGTAAAACTTCCAGCCGTCCTCATTTTGAATTAACTGCTCTGACCGAAGAAGATTGTGAAAAGATCGGTGTTAGCAAAGATGCGCTGTTGGCAGCCGTAGAGAAGTGTCCGAAAAAAGCGAAAGAAAAGGTGCTTAACATTGCTCAGTGGGTTTTACGAGGTAATGAGTTGTCTGTGTACACACAATTAGGCATCGAGTGTCTCATTAAGAAGAATACAGCATCTTCTGAGGTATTCCGTCTTCACATGATGAGTAACCCGACTCGGCCTTATCCGGTTGGTACTGCTGGCACACAAGCGGGTCAGTTTATGGCTGTTTTTCCGGCGCTTGGGATTGCGGATCGTATCGGTAAAAACGTTACACTCAAAGCTGATAGTCCTTTGGTTAAGCTGTATAAAGAGCAATATTCAAAATAGCGCCAGAACTACTCAGGGAAACGTTTTGTGGTAGCAGCAATACGTTTCCTTAGCTTATGTCTGAAAACGTCTTAAAAGCTCAAATAGACCCCACTCCCGAATATTTAAAACAACGCTTGAAGATCAGATCGCTTGATATAAAATTATTGTTTTAAATAGGTAATCAAATACAAATGGTAACAGTGACGACAACGGCGAAAAGAAAACGTGATAAATCCCTCAAAGATTTGTGGCGAACCCCTCAATGGTGCGTTGATGCCGCCGAGACAATCCTGTCTTTGAAATTTGATGTAGATATAGCCTGTAACAAAGACAATGCCTTATTTTCCCACTTTATCGGTGTAGAAAAAGATGCCCTGAAATGCAGTTGGGGTGCGCCTGGTACAAAGGCATTTTTGAATCCGCCCTATTCCAAAATTGAACCGTGGATTGACGCCGCGATTCGTGAACAAAGTAAGGGAGTGACTACGGTCATGTTGATCCCCCAATCCATCGATACAAAGTGGTATCTCAAAACTCGCCAGAGTGCCAATGAGATAGTCATGATCGTCGGTGGCCGTATTGCATTCCTTGAGCCGGACGTGGCGCTTGGATTCAAAGAAAGTCGGATGAATACGGGCGGAAGTATGCTGGTGGTATTCCGTGGTTTCTCTGGTGGCGTGGGTTGCATAAACCGTGAAGTTGAAATTGAAGTGATGAAGAAGCTCGGTGGCTATATTCCGCCAGTTCGACCAAAACGTACAGTGAAAAGAAAATACAAAAAAGTGAGTACTGTGGCTTAGTTTTAGTTACCTTGCTCCCATATATATTTAATAGATTTTTACTAAGATCCACTTAAAGAAATTGATATAAATATTATGGGAGTACGGTATTGGAAACGCTGCGGAAATGATGAATATCTGCGGAGATAAAAATGTCAGAACCCGTGAATGTAGTAGCTTTCACCGAAACTGAATTTACTGAACACATCCGGCAACGGTTGAATGATAAAGGTCAGTCATTTGAACTGGCGGAATGGGCTTTCCGGTGTATTGAAACTGGTGAGAACAAAGACAATATGCGGCAATTGGTCGGAGTGTTGGTAAACGAGGTGTTTTTCCAGCGTAAGATGATTAATGATATGGGAAAGTGAGTTGTTATGATCAAACTGTGACATTCGAAAATTTCCTACGATTTTTATTGTCTCACGGCGGGGATTTCACCCCCGCCGTCCTCTTAAACATGCGCAGCCTTAAATAAAGGCTGAACACCGTTATCAATACGTTTATTAATCTCCTGCCTTGCCTGCCAGCGATCATGCGCTGCTTGTACATTGATCCAAAAATCTGGATCAGTATTTAACAAAATAGCCATGTTTACCGCCTCATCGAATGTAAGGCGTCGTTTGTCGGTGCAAATATGGTTAATAACTTTGCGGGACATTCCCAGCTTCTGACCAAAAAACTCTTGGCTCATATTCAGAGGCTTTAAAAATTCCTCCGTTAACATTTCGCCTACTGTCGTCGGCTCTCGTTTGATCGTATCCATGTTTCCTCCTATCTATATTTGTGAGGATCTAAATAAACATCGTAAGCGGCTCCATCACGCCACCGGAAAATTAATCGCCACTGGATGCTAACTCTAATACTTGACCAGCCTTTCAAATTACCTTCTAGTCGTTCGTAGTTATTCCCCGGAGGCGAAAACAAAGACTTTTCTGTTGATGCCGCTTCTAATATGTCCAGTTTGCGTAGCAACTGTTTTTCGATTTGCGCAGGAATCGCCTTGCTACGTTCTCCATTCCTGTAGAACTGGCACAACGTGCCGGTTTCCCCATCCTTAAAAGTTTCAATCATCAGTTAGCGTTCCAGTTCTTGAATTTCCGCTTTTAGCTGGCTCTGTGTCTGTGTCTGTGGGCGGCTATGACTCAATGAACGCCAGCCGCCTACAAACGTTGCATACCCACGCTTGAAAACATGTCTGCCGTTCTGCTGGGCAACAACTTACGTTCCATCCTTCCCCCTCATTCTGTCTCGATTTCAATATGAAGACAGTACCCAATAATGGTACACCATGCAACCATAAAGGGATCATAAAAGGTAATTTTGGGATTTCTTCCCCCTCCATCGAATTCCATCATTGAATAATTTTGGATTTACAATTAATGTGGGCTAAAAGGCGGCATTAAGCCGCCTAATCACAAGTTATTCCTCATAAACAGCCGCATAAAGCGCATGATAGACTTCTTGATTGAAATCACAGGCCAGTGAAATCAAATCGCGTAATTCTTCCGAACAATCTCTATCTATTTGGTCAATAATGACCTGAAATAAAGAGATTGCCAGCCCTGCACGATACATAGCCTGATCTAAAGGCATCGCTTTCTTCGGTGTACGCCCCACATACCCCAATAACGTGACTATCAAGGGCTGTGGCGCATGTTTCAAAAGTGCATTCTGTACTTCCTGATTAATATCACGTGCCAGCAAGATCAGATTATTTACGTCAATTGAGCACTCATCCTGAGATTTTTCAAGAATAAAACTGAATACCGATGTTGCTAAGTGTGTACGATACTCCGCCTGTTTCAATGAAAGAAAACGTTTACTCATGACTCACCACCTGAAGGGTGATAAGGTGTATAGAGCAAATATCCATCAGTCGTTGATTGCCTGATCCAATTAGGAATGTAAATTTAAGGCGAGTTTGGTTAGACTGTGTGTCAGCCATAGTGTTACTCCGATTAACATTGTGGTTAGACGCCTCGATAGTGTTAGCGCACTTCGAGGCGTTGTTATTTTCATCAATCAAATAACCTTCCTGTAAGCAAACACCTTACTGCTCAGTAATAAAACAAATATGACTGTGCAGGGAATATGGAAGTTGGTTTAATCAATTAAGTTTCTTTTTTGAAAAAAATTCCAATTACTCTGAAATACGCTTGCGCATCAGCCTCTTAATGAGCTGACCATTATGATCAAAATATCGGCTCGGCCAAATTTCGGAAGGATCAACGCCCAAACGAGTTGCAATGAGGACTTCCCCTTTAGGCCAAGGACGGGAGAGTGTATTAGCTAATGTTGATGAGCTTAACCCTGATTCACGGGATAATGCAGCGAGAGTTGTACCACGTTTACGTAATGCAGCAATAATATCGGCTGGGTGCCAGTCTTTCTGAGTGTGAGTCATACCTGCTTCCCCTTCTGTTCATTATTGATGGTGGCGATTCAAGACAGGGATCTCACTACCGGGAGTAACCGTCCGGCGAGACCGAAGCCTCCCCTGCCTGAACCGCCATTGAAAGGGCGACAACAGGCACACTGGCAGAAAATTTCCACCAGTGGGTTACTCTTAACAGGGTGAGATTCCTTGACTATCGGATTTTGCCGATAGCTTTTTCACTTTAACTAATTACGTTAGTTAATTCAATAATCGAATAAGTAAGTTAAGCAACTAATTTATTGCTTTTCATAGGAAACTCTTTCAGGCACTTTCTTTTGTTTAGTTGTAATTGCTCGCATTCCATCGTTCCGTTTCTGATTACTGGTAGTTACATGCTATTTTG